>SVSA01000008.1 GCA_015064545.1 Oscillospiraceae bacterium
TCTTGATGGTATCGTGCTCGATGTTACCGATCTGACCGATGGTAGCCTTGCAATCGAGACGAACGAGGCGGACCTCACCGGAGGGGAGACGGACCTGAGCCATGCCGTTTTCCTTAGCCATCAGCTGAGCGGCGGAACCGGCGGTACGAACGAGCTGGCCGCCCTTACCGGGATACAGCTCGATGTTGTGGATCATGGTACCGACAGGGATGTTGGCGATGGGGAGCGTGTTACCCGGCTTGATATCCGAGCCGGCGCCCGAGTAGATCTTGTCACCATCGGTAACACCAACGGGAGCCAGAATATAGCTCTTCTTGCCGTCGGCGTGCTGAAGCAGAGCGATATACGCAGTGCGGTTAGGATCGTACTCGACGCCGATAACCGTTGCGGGCTCAGCCGTTTCAGCTCTCTTGAAATCGATAATTCTGTACTTCAGCTTGTTACCGCCGCCCTTGTGACGGACAGTGATTCTGCCGTAGCTGTTGCGTCCGGCGTGCTTCTTCTTGGTAACGATCAGGCTCTTTTCGGGGGTAGACTTGGTTACCTCAGAAAAAGAGGGTACAGACATGTTTCTTCTCGACGGAGTCGTCGGCTTAAAAGTTTTTACTGCCATTACGTTTCACTCCTTCTCTTAGTACATGCCGTCAAAGAACTCGATGGTCTTGGAGTCATCGGTCAGCTTGACGATGGCTTTCTTCCACTCCGAGGTGTAACCCTCGTGGACACCCAGTCTCTTCGGTTTCTTCTTCATGTTGATGGTATTGACCTCGGCAACCTTAACGCCGGGGAACACGGTTTCAACAGCCTTGGCAATTTCAGGCTTGGTGGCATCCTTCATGACCTCGAAGACATATTTCTTCTCCTGGGTCAGATCCATGGAAGCCTCGGTGATAACCGGACGACGGATAATATCGTATGCGGTCTTCATTATGCGTACACCTCCTCGAGTTTTTCGGCGGCGCCCTTCGCAATGACGAGGGTGTCGGCATTGAGGATGTCGTAGACGTTGATAGCGTTGGTCTGAGCGGTCTTGACGCAAGCGATGTTGGCGAAGCTTCCGACCACCTTAGCGTCGTTATCAGCGAGAACGACAAGGGCCTTCTTCTTAGCGCCGACAGCAGCGAGCATCTCGGCCATGACCTTGGTCTTGTACTCGTCAGCTACGATGGCATCGACCACGACGAAGTCGCCCGAAGCAACCTTAGCGGAGAGAGCGCTCTTGATAGCGAGCTGTCTGACCTTCTTATTAATGGTTACGCGATAGGAGCGGGGCTTGGGAGCGAAGACCACGCCACCGTGTGTCCACTGAGGAGCACGGGTGGAACCCTGTCTTGCGCGACCGGTACCCTTCTGTCTCCAGGGCTTCTTACCGCCGCCCGAAACCTCGGTGCGGGTAAGAGCAGACTGGGTGCCTTGACGCTGGTTCATGAGGTAAGCTCTGACGGCAGTATGGAGAACCGCGCCGTTAACCTCTGCACCGAACACCTTGTCAGAGAGAGTCATCTCACCAACCTCGGCGCCCTTCATATTAACAACTTTTACATTCGGCATCGTTATTTCCTCCTTCCGTTCAAGCCTTGACGGCGTTGCGGATGAAGACGATTCCGCCGCGTGCACCGGGAACGGCACCCTTTACGGCGATGATATTCTTTTCCGCATCAATCTTAGCAACCGTGAGATTGAGGACAGTGACCTGTTCGTTACCGTACTGACCGGCCATCTTCTTGTTCTTGAAGATTCTGGCAGGGTCGATAACGCCCATGGAACCGGGCTGACGGTGGATCGGGCCGGTACCGTGAGTCATTCTGAGGTGGTGGTGATTCCAACGCTTGATAACACCCGTGTAGCCGTGGCCCTTGGTAACGCCGGTAACGTCGACCTTTTCACCTGCTTCAAAAATGTCAGCGGTGACGGTATCGCCCGTGTTGAATCCGGTGATATCCTCGAGACGGAACTCTTTGAGGTGCTTCTTGTAGGAAACGCCTGCCTTGCTGAAATGACCGGCCTCAGCCTTGTTCAGCTTCTTTTCGGCGACATCGACGAATCCGAGCTGGATTGCATCGTAGCCGTCGGTTTCAACGGTCTTCTTCTGTGTGACCGTGCAAGGTCCGGCCTGGATCACCGTTACCGGGATCACGTTGCCGTTTGCATCGAAGATCTGGGTCATACCAATCTTCTTGCCGATAATGCCTTTTTTCATTTGTAGTTTCCTCCTGATTTTAGTTATTGGTTGAAACGCGTAAAAAGCAACCGCATTCCAACATGACATAAAACCTCGGGGCTTTGCCTCGGGTCAGATCTATCCTTTCGGATTACTTGATGTCGATCTGAACACCGGCGGGAAGCTCCAGACTCATAAGCGCCTCAATGGTTTTCTGCGAGGGCTTGATTATGTCAATGAGTCTTTTGTGAGTTCTGAGTTCAAACTGCTCGCGGCTGTCCTTGTACTTGTGGACGGCGCGAAGAATGGTGATGATTTCCTTCTCGGTAGGAAGCGGAATCGGTCCCGAAACCGTTGCGCCGTTGCGCTTTGCGGTCTCCACGATCTTCTCCGCAGCCTGATCGATCAGAAAATGATCATAGCTCTTGAGTCTGACTCTGAGGGTTTCCTTAACTGCCACTGTTTTTTGCCTCCTTTTAATTATTGCTGGGGTGCATATTAAGGGGGGCGAAAATCTGAACACTCACCCGGGTGTTTCTTCACCCGGCGTAAATGAAAACCGAAATTCCGTTCCGCGTGCAATCCCGCGGGGCGGACGTTTCGGAAGCGCATACCGTGAGTCGTATGCGGGGTGCAACCACCCATTCACAGTTCCGATTCTCTGTCGCCCGGTTGTTTGTCCCGGCGTTTCGCCGTCAAGATATCGCAGCCTGTCCGGCTTTTGATCGGAAAGACCGGTTTCCTTGGCGGAAAAATGCCTCGACATCGGACATACTCCACGAAAATTCCCCTGCCGGACCGAATCGTCTGTCCGCAGGCAACCTTTCGCTTCAACGCACATCAAGCTTTTCGATTATATCATAAGAATTCCAAAAATGCAAGAGGTATTTTCTTGTTTTGCCCTATTTTTCCTCGCTTTTTTAATAATTTACATTTTGTTAACATTTCAGCTTTCTTTCCGATCGCCCACACAGCGGTACTTCCATGCCTCGACAGCAATTTTTCTTGACTTTCTTACCATTTTGTGTTATGATACTATCCGTAATCTACCATATCAGGAGAATTTGACCGTGAAAAAAAACTCTTCGCTCGCTTCGGTAAAAAATCTGACATTGCTTGCGCTCATGACCGCGCTTGTCGCCGTCTTTCAGCTGATTGCCGCTTTTATTCCTCTCGGCTTTAATGTCGGCGCCTTTGCGCTGATCCCGATCGTAATCGGTGCCGCCATGCTCGGCCCGTGGGCAGGCGCATGGCTCGGCCTGGTCTTCGGCCTCGTTATCCTTCTCACCGGTGGCGCTACCCCCTTCTTCGTCATGGGCGTTGTGCAAACCACTTTTGTCGTCCTTCTGAAAGGAGCCGCCGCCGGCTTTGTTTCCGGGCTGCTCTATCGCCTTATTGAGAAAAAGAATAAGCTCGTGGCGATCATCGTCGCCGCCATCGCTTGTCCTGTCGTGAATACCGCCATCTTCGTTCTTGCCTGCTTCACGATCTTCTTCCCGGGTATCTCCGAATGGGCCTCCGGCGCCGGTAAAGATATGATCGCCTATGTCTTTCTGACTCTCGTCGGTGTTAATTTCTTTATCGAGCTCGGAATCTGCACCGTCATCTCTCCCGTCGCCCACCGCCTCGTAGCTATCGGACAAAAAATGCGCCACGATAAGAGTTATTTGTAAGGGACGCGTTTCCCCAAGGGGCGCCGCCCCTTGAAACCCCGCTCCTTTCTTTGAAAGAAAGGAGCAAAGAAGCGATATAACCGAAAACTGCGTTTTCGGCAGGGTTTTCTTAGAATTCCCCTGCAAAAAACGCAGTTTTTTGCCATTATCAAGTTTTTTGGGGTGCAGGGGAATTTTTTCAAAAATCCCCCTCGCCGGGGTGGCAGGGGCAGAGCCCCTGCGTATTAGAGTCGCTTACTCCCCCAAGGGGCGCCGCCCCTTGGAACCCTGCTCCTTTCTTTGAAAGAAAGGAGCAAAGAAGCGGAATATCGAAAACTGCGTTTTCGGCAGGGATTTCTTGGGATTTCCCTGCAAAAAACGCAGTTTTTTGCTATTTCAAAAGTTTTTGAAGATTCTTAAGGGACTTTTTTCAAAAAGTCCCTTAAGCGGGTGCAGGGCAGAGCCCTGCGTATTAAGATAATCGTTCTAATCGTTCCTCCTGCTTACTTCAGCGCTTCTTTAAGTGCGCGCGAAAGCTGGTCGGGGCAGGAGGTAGGCTTAAAGCCACATTTAATACCGGAGCAACGGTTGACGATTTCCTCGGCAGACATACCTTCCACCAATTTTCCGATTCCCTGAAGGTTACCGTTGCAACCGCCCTCAAAAACGACATTATGAACACGCTTTTCCTCATCGAGCTCAAAGGTAATGGTACGGGAGCAGGTTCCACTGGTTTTATACTGATGCTTTTCCATTTGTTTTCTTCCTTATTATATAGTATCTGAATTGATGTTATTCCGAATCATCCTCCGCGAGCATCGCGTAGGCTTTTTTGATATCCGACGAGGCGTGGCCGTAACGGCGCAGGGCAGCATAGGTTCGCTCATCACGCTGACCGCCCCGCTTTTTTAAGAGACGGTAACACAGGACAGCAAAATCCAGATCGGCAAGCGACTCATCGCTCCAATCGAGCTGGGCGAGAACATCGGAGCGAAAGGCTTTGCGTTGCAGCTCCTGTCGGATCCGTGCTTTTCCGTAGAGCTTCCCTTCTGCCAACAGCCGTACCGTTCGATAGAGCATACGCTCCTCGTTCACATAGCCTTTGGCAACCATATATCCGAGTACGCCGTCCACGGTCTCCTCAGCATAGCCGCGTTCGGCCAGCTTTTGCCGCAGTGTCGCTTCGGAGTTATCCTTGTAGCCAACAATATTCATTGCCGTTTTCAAAGCATTGCGGTAAGCCTCCTCGGGGGAATCCGGGATGCGGACTCTCCGCGGCTTTCGATTATTCATCGTCGCCGAAATCATCCTCATCCAGATCGTCGAGATCATCCTCATCGAAATCTGCCTCGCCGTTTTCAGCTTCTGCAAATTTTACGCGGATTTTCTCTTCAACCTCGGCAAAGAGATCGGGGTTGCTTTCCAAGAACTTGAGTGCATTGTCGCGGCCCTGACCGAGGCGGGAGCCGTTATAGGAGAACCACGAGCCACCCTTTTCGATAATGCCGAACTGTACACCGATGTCCATAATCTCGCCCGACTTGTTGATACCCTTACCATAGAGAATATCAAACTCGGCAATCTTGAAGGGCGGTGCCACCTTATTCTTTACGATCTTGCACTTCGTGCGGCTGCCGTAAGGATCGGCACCATTCTTAAGCGTTTCGGTACGGCGGATATCAATACGCACCGAAGCATAGAACTTCAGAGCCGTACCGCCGGTCGTGGTTTCGGGATTACCGTACATCACGCCAATCTTCTGACGAAGCTGATTGATAAAGATAACAACCGCATTCGACTTCGAAATGGAGCCCGAAAGCTTACGAAGCGCCTGCGACATCAAGCGCGCCTGTACACCAACCTGCGAGGATCCCATATCGCCGTCAATCTCCTGCTGAGGCACGAGCGCCGCCACCGAGTCGACAACAAGAACATCCACCGCACCCGATCGGACAAGCGCCTCGGTAATTTCAAGTGCCTGTTCGCCGCTGTCCGGCTGGGAAACCAAAAGATTGTCAATATCCACACCGAGCGCCTTGGCGTACACCGGATCCAGTGCGTGTTCGGCATCCACGAAGGCCGCTACGCCGCCCTGCTTCTGCGCCTCGGCAGCAATATGCAGTGCAATCGTCGTTTTACCCGAGGATTCGGGGCCATAGATTTCCACAATACGTCCGCGCGGCACACCGCCGATTCCGAGCGCAAGGTCGAGGGTAAGTGAACCGGTCGGAATCGCGCTGACGCTCATCGCGGTATTTTCACCGAGACGCATAATCGAGCCTGCGCCATAGGTTTTGGTAATTTGAGAAATCGCAATATCGAGTGCTTTCTTTTTTTCGGCATCACCGGCCGGGATTTCGGCAGTTTTCTTTGCTTTGGTTGCTTTCATGATCAACAAATTCCTTTCTCTTCCCGATAATTCCTTAATACGTCGGGCCGTCGAGCAGCCAGACACCGTTTTCTTTCGTCAGGGGAATATGGAGCGTCAGGGTGTTTCCGCTCTCATCACGGCAGGTGACCTCGGTAGCCACATAGGTCGAGGTACGTTTTCCGACCGTCACCGACAATACCTCCAGCCGTCCGCGGATAGCAATGGGCTTCACCGTAACATTAACGCACAGTCCTTGCTCAGCCAGGTCGCGATAGCGGGGACTGACCGAAAGGTCGAGATTGCTGTCCTCCTCATCCGAATGGACACCGGTAAAGGCAAAAACATAAATCCCCGACAGATACCGTGCCGAATAGATTTTTTCGGCCGCACGTTTGATTTCGGCCGTTGACCGGTAACCGCAATCCTCGGTCACAGGATAGTAGATGGCTCCATCCGCAGCGCCCGTACCGGCATGATCCTCGGTCGGCAGACCGTTTCCGAACAGAATCACATTGATTTCGTAGGAACGCGGCACCAGATCCTGCAAGACTGCCAGTGCTTGCTCCTCGCTGATCTCCAGCTTTGCCGGCCCGCATCCGAATGCCGTCAGAAGCAATATCAGTGCGAGAATCGATACCAAGAAGTTTCGTTTCATAAGCTCTCCTTATATTGAAAAGGTAAGTTGTTCGCCGAGGGCCGTTCCTGCCAGATTGACGATAGGAATTCCCTGCTTTTTCGCGTAGCATACGGTTTGATAGGTTCCGCCGCGACACTCGGACAGATAAGCAAGGCAAAGGGTACTGCGATCGACCATATAGCGGTTTCGCACCTGCATACAGCCGCGAAAGTACTCCTCGCTGACATACACCGTTTCATCCGCGCGCGCCATAACACCGCGAAAAATTTCACGGTCAATTCGTCCCCATCCCTTCATATGCTCGCGGCAAGGGAGCGCCAGGGTCAGCGTTACCATCGGATAACGGTTTTTCAGATTCAGCACCGCCACCGATGCCACCAGATCAAATCCCAAGGCACCGCCGGCATAATAATGCGTTATCCCCTGCGCCATCAACCCAATAACCGTTGTGCTGACCTCATCCATGATCGCGGTCAGCTGTTCTTTGGCAAGATCGCGATGTCCGGTAAAGCAAGCCGAGCACGAGCGCGCCCATGCGGTCATGTCGGTCGCCTCCTTTTCCTTATCGTAAATGCTCTGAGGGTATTGTATCACACTCGACGGCAAAAGTCAAACATTTGTTTGTAAATGATTCTTGTTTTTTACGGTTTAGCAAGAGAAACCGCGTGATACGGCAGAGAAGCCGCCTCAAGCAGAGCTGCTTCGCGCCCGGCGGAGGTAAAGAGAAGAATCTGTCCGCCCGAAGCGCCAAGCAACCGCAGCATATTCGTCAAGCGGTCATCGTCTAACCGGGCAAAGCTCTCGTCAAAAATCATGGGCGGCAAATGATCGCCGCAAAGCAGAGAGGCCAACGCCAAACGAAGGCTCACATAAGCCACATCGGCCGTGCCGGCACTCATATAGACCTCCTCGGCCAAGGTGTCTCCCTCCTCGCCGATACGAGGACGGAAGGTCATGGCAAGAGAACCGTCCACACCGATTTCACGGTATTTCCCGTCGGTCACCGCCCCCATCAGCTCGCCCGAGGTTTTGGCAAGACGCGGCGACACCGAGGCGCGCATCGTCTCGGAGGCAGCGGTCAGATGCTCAGCCGCCAAGGCATAGGCACGGTATCGTTTCAACTCGGTTTGTATCTCGTTTTCCAACTCCTCGATCGCATCCAGAAGCGGTGCCGGTGCTTCGCTCGCAGCATTCAGCTCGGTCAAACGGAGCTCACGCTTGTGATAGATGTCCTCCTTGGAGCGAATCAATTCGGCAATCAACGCACGGCGGCGCTCGGTATCTTTCAGATCGAAGCGTTCGGGCAGGACAATCTCCCGTCCGTCATCCTCGGGATCGGATTCGCGGCTGCTCTCCACGTCGGTCTTCATCTGTATGTAGAGCACGCGCGCCTTTTCCTGCTCATTCTCCAGGCGTCGATCCTCGTCAAGCACGGTTTTCAGCTCGGTCAACGCCTTTGCTGACGGCACAAAGCTCCATTTCCGTGACAGATCGTCGAGAATGGTTTTATAGTGATCGCGTTCCTTTTTGGCATCGGTCAGATCCTCGCCCAACCATTCCAGCCGTTCCAGCAAGCGCTCCTCGCGGCCGTCGCTTTCGTGCGCCAAGGCGCGGATGGCCGTCATATAGCGCGAGGCCAGGACAAAGCCTCCCACCATCATTCCCAGGAACAAAACCGGAGCAACGGCCACCGGGATCGCAAGATCGCTACGGTTCGTCATAAACAAGACTGCGTCAACCGCCGCACCGGCCAAAAACAGAATACAGCCGAGAATTGCCACCGTCATGGCCATCCCCCGCTTAAAGGACAGACGGGCCTTTTTTTCATCATCGGCCCGCGTGATTTCCTCCTGCTCGGCGCGCAGTGTTTCAATCTGCTGATCAAGCTTTTGCAAATCGCCTTCGATTTTACGAATAGTATCATCACAACGGGCCAGCTCGGTCCCACATTCCTTCAGACTGTCAAGATACGCCGCATCGGGGAAAAAGCCTCCACGGGTATTGGCCTCCCGATGAAGACGGTGTGCCTCGGTCAACCGATGATAGACCGCCTCACGCTCCGCCAGCAGGCCATTGCGCTCGCGCATCCGCAACAGGCGGTAATCGGCCAGTCGCCCCTCCACCTCGGCCAGCTTAGTGCGCTCGGCCGCGAGCTGCTCCGCCAGCTCGGCAAGCTCATGCTCCAGCGCCATACTCTCGACGCCTGCCGTCTTGGCGGCATTCAGCCGTATCCGCAGCTCGGAAAGACGGGCTTCCAATTCGAAAATCCGTCCGCCCTTCTTATTCTTGTGCCAAAGATCCACCTTGGCCTCATCCAGACGCTTCAGCGCCTTTTTGATGTTAACCCCCTCGGAGGCCGAGAACAGAAGATTATCCACCGCTTCAGCCGTCGAGCGGCCGTCAATCGGACTGCCACCGGTCTGTCCGACAAACACGGTATTGGTAAACAACCCCGCCGGAATCCCGAAAAAGACCTCTCCCGGGACAGCTCCTTCATACAAACGCGCACCGGTTTCGGGATCGTACACCACACAGGTTTCCTTGGCGCCGATCGCCTTGCGCTCCACGTGATATCGCTTACCGTTCTCCGAGAGAATCAGCGCAGCCGAAACGCTTTCGGCCGTAAAGCCGAAATAACGCTCGCGATCCGCCTTGCCGCGAAAGCCGTACAGCACAAAGCGAATACACTCGGCCACGGTGCTTTTCCCCGATTCATTTTTCCCTTCCAGCACATTGAGGCCGCTCGTCAGATCCAGCGTCAGTCCCGAAAGGCCGGCAAACTGTGTAATCCGAATCGATTCAATAAACATGGATCGTATTTCGTCCTTTTTCCGTTGTTAATAGACGCGCGTGCAACCGTCACGGCGTACGCGAAGCACCGCGCAAGCGCCTTCTCCGAATACCGCCTCCATCGAAGCGCGGTAGGCATCAACCGATTCCTTCGGCACAAAGGCCTGAATCGTTCCGGCAAAGCCGCCGCCATGAATACGCCATGCCGCCTTGCGGGGGGTATCCTTCAGCGCATATTCGGTTACGGCCAGCGCCAGCGACAGCCCCTGCTCGTTGACATTTTTCACCGTATAAACATTCTGCAGCCACATAAAGCTCGAACGGCCGGAGGCCTTGATGCCCTCAAAGAAGGTATCGATATCGCCGCCCTTCAGCGCTTCCGCCAAAGCGACCACGCGCTCATTTTCGGAGAGAAAGTGGAAGGCGCGAAGCAGCGCACGGTCACCAACCGTTTCGCGCAGCTCACCCGCACGGGCAAACAGCTGTGCGGTCGTCAGTCCGCGCAGCACCGGCTGTCCAAAGGCCGCCGCAACCGCCTTCATTTCGGCAGGCACCGACGCATAATCGTCATTCAGATCAGCATGGTTGCCGCCGGTATTGGTAATGCAAAGGCTATAGCCTGCTTCCGACAGGTCAAAATCCAGCTTTTCGATTTTGGCGGCGGCAGGATCGGCAAAGTCGATAAAGGAAAATCCGCCGACAGCACAGGCCGTCTGATCCATCAGACCGGAGGGCTTGCCGAAATATACGTTTTCAGCAAACTGGGCGATTTCGGCAACGACCGGTGCCGTCACCGCCGCCTCGTTAACCAGATGATTCAGAATCGTACCGATCATGACCTCAAAGGCCGCCGAGGACGAAATTCCCGAGCCCTTCAAAACCGAAGAGGTCGTATAAGCATCAAAACCGCAGACGCGGTAGCCGCGCTTGAGGAAGCCGGCGCAGGTTCCGGACAGCAAGGCAGACGAGGTATAGAACAGCGACTCGTCAGGCTCGCCGGGGAAGCAAGAAACCGTATCGGCAGGAAAGCCCTTGCTCTTGACCGTCACGGTATCATCGTCGCGCTTGGCAACCACCGCGATAATATCCAGGTCAACAGCCGCCGCAATCACGCAACCGCGGTTATGGTCGGTATGGTTCCCCGAGATCTCACTGCGTCCCGGAACCGAAAACAGAAGAACCTCCCGTTCCTCGCCGAACAGTCCGGCAAATTCGGTCACAGCTTCATAGTAACGGGCGCGCTGTGCCGCCACCCGATCAGCTCCGTACAGAGCCGTCAGACGGGCATCCAAGCCGCCTTCTTTCAGATAGGTCAATAATTCTTTGGTATTCATCGTTATCCTCCATGACAAACGAACCGCAGGGCTCGTCCGTATATAATCTTATAAAATTCCATTTTATATTATAACAGATCCTACCGCATTTGACAAGGCTAATTTGCAAGGTTTTGCGTCTCTTTTCACTTTTTCTTTCCACAAAAGGTTGACGAAGCGTCGGCAATGTGATACCATTAAGAGAACGGTTGACCAACCGCTTAGTTTAGATAACATCTCAGGAGTCTGTCATGATTCGCTTAGCTTCTGTTTTTTCCTCCGGTGCACTCTTGCTGCAACGCACCGTAACCGATCTGCGCGGTACAGCCGCTCCTTCCGCTACCGTAACCGCCGTACTGTCCTCTGCACACGGTATCCTTCGCCAAGCGCAGACACAAGCCGACGAAAATGGCCGCTTTGTCCTTCCGCTTTTGGGTGAGGAGGCCTCGTTTACCCCCTATACCATTACTGTCTCGGACGGCGAAAGCGAAGCACACCTCGACAATATTCTGTTCGGCGAGCTCTGGCTGGCTGCCGGCCAATCCAACATGGTGCTCAAAAATTATCTCATGAACGAGCATCCCGAGCTCCTGTCCGAGGTGGCCGACCATCCTATCCGCTATTATCGCTTTGACCGTATTATGGATCAAGCCGGCTACCGCGGAGGCCCCTATCCGTTTACCCCGCAGGATGACGGCCCCGGCACCTGGCATACCGCCGACGACACAAACGGCTTTTTGCAGGCATCGGCAGCCGCCACCGCGGCGGCGCTTGCGCTTGCCAAAGCCTTTCAGGCCGAGGGCAAGGAAATTCCGGTCGGTTTTTTGGATCTTTCGATCGGCGGGACGCCCATCGAGGCCTGGACGCCGCTTGAGGTTGTGGAGGAGGAGCGCTACGCCTCGTATCTGAAGGCGCTCGGACGCTATACGCCGCCCGAGGATCGCAATATCCGTCCCGCCGGCCATCCCGACCGTCTGCACCGCCAGCAATCGGTGCTGTTCAACACGGTAGTTGCCCCGGTTATCGGCATGAAATTCCGCGGTATCCTTTGGTATCAAGGCGAAGACAATATCGCGGCAAACAATCTTGTCCGCACGTTTTACCGTTATGCCCTCGAGCGTTATCACGAAGCCTATGAGGCTTTGTTCTCCCCGGATCGTAACCAACCCTTTCCCATGCTTTGTACCCTTCTCTTCCCCTGGCACTACGGTGTGGATGCCTCGGTGCGCCGCGCCAATATCGATCTCGCGATTCTGGATACGGTGGAAGCCAATCCGACACGGTTCGGCGCCTTCCCCATCCACGACCTCCCGCCGCGCTGGTCCTATGATACCAATTCCGGCGGCATTCATCCGACCAACAAATATGAGGTCGGCCGCCGCTTTGCCGAACTGATGCTCCGCCACGCTTACGGTAAAAAAGGCGGCAAAACCGCGCCGTATTTCAAGCGTGCCGTCCGTAAAAAAGGCGCGATTGAGCTGTCCTTTGAAACCTTCGGCAAGCCGCTGAATGCTTCGGGAGAGCCGCGCGGCTTCTATCTTCGTGGAAAAAACCAGGTCTATTTTCCCGCCAATGCCAAAATCGTAGGACGCAACCGCATTCTGGTCTTTCACCCCTATATTGACTCTCCCCGCCATGTCTGCTATCAGCTCGGGGATCTGCAACAGGACGGCAATGTCATGGCTGACGGTTTGCCGCTTGCTCCCTTCGCCACCGATCGCGAAAGCGCGCTCCAAGTACCGCTGATGCCCTGGGCTCACGCCTCGCAAACTGCCCAGCTCACCTGGCGAAGCGATCCCTTTGCCTATATGATGCCAACCCGCTATCCGACCGAGGGCACAGCCCTTACCCTCGACACCACCACAACGCCTGCCGCCACCCGTTTGGTTCCCACAGGCGACAAAAAAACCGTCGGCATGGTCATTCGCGCCGAGCGTACCATGCCGCTGGCGCTGGCGCATTGTACCGGGCTGGCCTTCTCGCTGTTCTGCCGCCCCGAGGTCAAAATCTCGGTAACACTGACACTCCGCCGCCGGGGTGTTGTCACCCGGCGTTCGCTTACCGTCACCGCCGACTACCGTCCGCTTCATGGACGTCTTGATTGCCGCACGGCCTTCCGTCTGACTCCCGACACCGAGGTAACGAACGTCACCTTTACCTTTGACACCACAGGCCTGCTGGCACCGACGGTTGCCGTCGGCGACATCATCCCAATCCCCAAAAAGCACTAATCTTCGTTTCTTTTTCGCCAAACGGGCGCCGAAAGGCGCCTGTTTTTGCTTCGGCTTATTGCACAATTCTTTCATGCCATGATCCGAAATTCCATACAAAATAGACAGAATAAAATTCCAAAAAAGGGTTGACAATCCTTTAAAAATAGTGTATCATACCCAAAAGCAAACGGAATACGGAAGAAAAGAGACATCTCGTCCTCATGGACTGTCATCAAAAAGGAGAGAGCCGATGTTACCTCTTGAACGACCGACAAAAGAGATCCTGGCGGCCATGGCCGAAAAGGGTCTGAAAGAATCCTCCGTCTATGCCATGATTTCGCTCGACCTCAGCGTCGACGGCAGTTACGGCGAAAGCTGGTTAATTGCCGACCGCGAAGCTATGGTGCTTCATTGCTTCTCGTCGAACGGCCACGTGTCGGAGGATGAGAAGTACCCGATTGATCCCAAAGAAACGCGCGCCTCCTTTGACAGCTATTACGTATACGACCTCGGTCGTTACAGCGGTTGGTATGTGGATAACTTTGTGTCCTCCAACCGTCTTTTGGCAAGGGAAGGGGCGCCTTTTTCGTGCGATCCTGCCTTGTCCGACCGCGAGAACGAGCAACGCCGCAAGGACTATACCAACGCTCTGACTACGCGGGTGCTGGCCTTTTGTACCAATGCCAAGAAAAAGCGTCTCTTTGCGTTTCTGGACATTCTGGAGCGCCTTCAGGCCGGCGAAATCCTGACCGACGAGGACCCGATTTTTGAGCCTTTCAATCTCAAATGCCCCAAATGCGGCCGCGTCTACAAGGATCAGGAGCGGCGTATCTGCGAGCATTGCGCCAAGGGCAGTACCATTCTCCGCCGTCTGCTCACCTATGTCTCAGACTACAAGGGCAAGCTGTTGATCGTCATTCTGTGTATGGTTCTGACCTCGGTCATTTCGCTGATTACCCCGATTCTGAACGGTAAGCTTCTCTTTGACCAGGTCATCACGCCACCCTCGGCCGACGGGACTCTCGGCCGTCTGCACAGCGAGCATTGGGTTTACGCAACCGTCGGCATCATCTTCGGCACCGCGCTGGTATCGCTGCTCATCCAGATCATCCAAAACCGTTCTAACCACAGGCTGTCGGCCCGCGTGACACAACGCATGAAAATGGATGTTTTCACAGCGCTGCAGCGGATGTCCCTGGCTTATTTCAACCGTAATGCAACCGGTCGTCTGGTGCATCATGTCAACAGCGATGCCGCCAAGGTTCGGCAATTCTTTATTGACGCCGTGCCGAATCTGGTAATCAACAGTCTCAACTTTATCGGCTTGACCATCTTCTTGTTCTCGATGAACTGGAAGCTGACGCTCATTGTCTTTATTCCGGTGCCGATCATTGTGCTGATTTTCAAATTCGCCGTTCCCAAGCTCTTCCGCTCCTATAGCCGTATATGGAAGCGCACCTCAGACATGAACGCGATGCTGAACGATTCGCTTTCGGGTATCCGCGTCGTCAAGGCCTTTGCCCGCGAAACCGACGAAACCTACCGTTTCCATACGGCAACCGAGCGTATTCTGGAGGCCAACCTCACCAGCAACAAGATTCACCTCTCTATTTTCCCGGTGATTGCCCTGCTGATCGCCCTGTCCAGCAAAGCCATCTGGGGCTTTGGCGGTATGGAGGTCATCGGACAGCGGATGACCTACGGTGAATTCACCACCTACTTTGGCTATTTGGGCATGATCTTCGGTCCGCTCAACTTCTTTACCAATTTTGCCAACACCATGACCGATGTAATCAACTCGGCACAGCGAATGTTTGAAATCATGGACACCGTCCCGGATATTGCCGACGCACCCGATGCCGTCGACATTTCGCCTCTGCGCGGCGAGGTCACCTTCCGCCGCGTCAATTTCCACTATGCACCGAACCGCCCGATTCTGAAGGATGTCAGCTTCACCATCCGCCCCGGCCAGCATGTTGGCCTGGTCGGTCATACCGGCTCGGGCAAAAGCACCATCGCCAACCTGATTACTCGTATGTACGATGTCATCTCCGGCTCGGTTGAGATCGATGGTGTGAATGTCAAACAGATCAAGGGACAGGCCTTGCGCCGCGGCATTGCCATTGTCTCACAGGAAATTTTCCTCTTCCGCGGCACTATTGCCGACAACATTCGCTATGCCAAGCCGGATGCCACGCCGGCAGAGGTAATGGCCGCGGCCAAGGCGGCCAATGCCCATGATTTTATCATGGCTCTTCCCGAAGGCTATGAAACCGTGGTGGGCGTCGGCAGCCGTTCGCTGTCAGGCGGTGAACGACAGCGCATCTCCATTGCCCGCGCGCTGCTTCTCGACCCCGCCATTCTGATCCTCGACGAAGCCACCGCCGCGATGGACACCGAAACCGAGCGCCAGATTCAAACGGCGCTGGAGGCGCTCAGCAAGGGGCGCACCACCATTTCGATCGCGCACCGTCTTTCCACCCTTCGAAGCTGTGACTTCCTGATGGTTGTCAATCACGGCTGCATCACCGAATCGGGTACACACGCTGAGCTGATCGAAAAACAGGGAACCTATTATCGTCTCTACAAACTGCAGGCAGAATCCATGAAGCGCGTGCTTCAGGGTATGTAAGAAAGGAGTACACGTATGAACGAAACACAGGCCAAGGACGAGCTTCTTGATGACGGTCTCGTTCTCATCGAAAAACGGAAATCGCTTTCCCTCACCCCCGAAAACGCCGTCTTCTTCCCCTCGGAGGGGGGACTCATCTCACTCCGGCTGACAAACGAAAAGGGAGAAATCGAATCGTTTGAGCGTGTTGCCATCTTCCGCGCCTTCCCCATCACCTCGCCCGAGGAATTCCTGTCGGTACGCGAGGTCAGCCCGATCAAAAACGAAAAGGGTGACGAAATCGGCATGATCCGTCATCTGTCCGACTTTGACGAAGCCACGCAAAAGCTCTTTTTAGAGGAGCTGGATCGCCGCTATTTTACGCCAATCATCCAAAAGATTACGGCGGTCAAGGAAAAATTCGGTTACTCCTATTGGGATTGCGAAACAAGCGCCGGCCATATTGTGTTCGTCCTGAACAATCCCTTTTCCAATATCCGCGCCATGCTCGACGGCAGTGTCTATATCAACGATATTGACGGTAACTGCTTTACGGTGCCCGATCCTTCGATACTCGATCCCGCAAGCTACAAAAAGATCGAGATCTATCTGTGAGGCCGTTCCTCAAGGAGGTATCGCATGAAACTGCGCTACGATCTTCCCGACGCTGACCGCGCTGCGCTGGAAGCGGCCGCGCCGCCCGACGAAATTCTGATGTATGCCGTGCCCTACAACATTTGCGAGGATCGGTTTGTCAAGGGATTTCTTGTCATCACAGACAAAACGATTTACAAGCTTCTTGACGGCAAGGTGCTGTTAACCTTGCCGATCGAAGGCTGCGACGATTTCCGCGTCGAGGTGATGTACGGCAGCTGTGGCTTTTATATCCGCCGCAACGGCACCACCGTTCTGGTCTGCCAATTTATCTCCGGGCGGAATCTGGCTCGTTATTCGGTCATTCTGCGCGCCTTGGAAATTCTGTCGGAGCAACACAACACCACGCCGATTACCAACGATCTGCCCGAGCGCTTTTGCCCGAAGTGCGGTCGTCCGTACATTAATAACACCACCATCTGCCCCTACTGCATGGATAAGCTTGAGGTCTATCGCAAGCTTTTCGCCATGACCAAGGGCTTGCGCTGGATGATGTGCTTCCCTTTTGTGGTCGCCGTCTTCAGCGTTATCATCTCCTTTGTCGTTCCTTGGATTGAGGCACAGGCCGTTAATCGGTATCTGGAGCCGCTCTCGGGAACACCCAAGGGAAGCATTGCCGGCTTTATTTTGATTGTTCTCGCCATCGTATCGATTGATCTCTTCCAGCGGGCACTCAGCGCCTTGCAGAGCAGAATTACCGCCGTCTCGGGCGAACGCTTTATTATGATGCTGAAAAACATCCTCTATGAAAAGCTGGAATCGCTCTCGCTCTCGGCGCTTCAGCGTCAATCCACCGGCGACCTGATGGGACGTCTCAACAACGACACCACCGTCATGAAGTCTTTTGTGATGGAATATCTTCCTGTCATCTTCGTTCAGGTTGTCTCTTTCCTCGTTGCCTTAATTGTCATGCTGGTCATCAATCCCCTGATGTGCTTTTTCATCTTTGTGCCTGTACCGCTGGCCGTTTTTCTGATTGTCCGGTTCTGGCGCAACATGAACCTTCGCAACCGACGCGGCTCTAACCTGACCGGTAAGGTGAACCGTCAGCTCCAGGATATCTTTGCCGGCATTCGTGTGGTGAAGGCCTTTGGCCAGGAGGACAGCGAAATCGAGCGCTTCCGCGAAAAGAGCCTTAAAAGTGCCAATCATAACGAACAAACCGAACGGTTTTTCGACACCTTCTTCCCGATTGTTACGTTCGCTATCCGCCTCGGCAGCTATCTGATCCTTCTTTACGGCAATGTGCTGCTGTTCCGCGGTGAAATGGCGCTCGGCACCCTTCACCAAATCAACGCCTATGCCGCAATCGTCTATACGCCGCTGGTTTCGATGACAGCCATTCCTCGCCATATCTCGAATTTTCTCACCTCAGCCAGTAAGGTGTTTGAAATTTTGGAGGAAACGCCCGAGGTCAGCGATATCGGACTGCCCATCGATATCCGCATGGAAGGCGAAATCGCCATCAAAAATATCACCTTCGGCTATGAAAGCTATAATCCTGTGCTGACCAATGTGTCGGCTGAGATTCATCCCGGCGAAATGATCGGCATTGTCGGTCATTCCGGTTCAGGAAAATCGACGCTGATCAACTTGATCATGCGCCTGTACGACGTCAATGCCGGGGCTATCGAAATCGATGGCGTTAACATCAAGGATATTTCGCAGGAGACGCTTCGCTCACAAATGGGCGTGGTCCTGCAGGAAACCTTCCTTTTTGCCGGCTCAATTCGCGACAACATCGCCTATGCCTGTCCGAGTGCAACCGATGAGATGATCATTGAAGCGGCGCGAACCGCTAACGCCCATGACTTCATTATGGATTTGCCGCAGGGCTACAACACCATCGTCGGTGCCGGCGGCTTCTCGCTGTCGGGTGGTGAGCGTCAGCGCATTGCCATTGCCCGCGCCATCATTCATAATCCGAGAATTCTGATTCTGGATGAGGCAACCGCCGCCCTCGATACTGAAACCGAAAAGCTGATTCAGGATGCCCTGCAAAAGCTGGTGCGAGGCCGAACCACGCTTGCGATTGCACACCGTCTGTCAACCCTGCGCTATGCCGACCGCCTTCTGGTGCTGGACCATGGTAAGGTCGCCGAATTCGGAACTCATGCCGAGCTTTTGGAAAACAAGGGCATTTACTATAAGCTGGTCATGGCCCAGCAAAAGATGGGCGCCATGCCGAAGATTGAGGCAAAAACCGCCTCCTGACAAAAAAGAGAAAGCAAGCTCTGCCCTCTTTCTCATAAGAATGCTTAGCGTAGAGGTAACCCTTGGTCACCCGCAGGCGTTCGATGAACGCCCCTACAAATCCCAATCGGCAGGGAGACTAATTTCTCTGCCGATTTGTGTTATCATAGAGATAACGAAAAAGCTTCTCCCCTTGAGAGAAACGCAAATCTTAGGGATGTGGGTATTGAAGAAAGCCGTATCCGATCGTCAAGGAACCCCGACAGACATGACAATCTGTCGGGGTTCCTCTTTGTCTTCTGCGACGCCATGATGCCTTCCCAGACCGTCGAGAACGACGGTCCCTACAAAGGAAATATCACATGCTTATGAGAATAAGTGCTTGTTCTCTCTTTTTCTTGTGTCGCAGTATATGCCGGACACATAACAGGTTTATTTCGATTTTTTTCCGATCTCTTTAATTTTTTCCTTTGTGGAGGTTACAATCGCATTTCCCTTTAAAAGCAGGCTGTCCTTGTTGGTTTTCAAAAAATGACGCAGCTGCTTTTTGTGATGGCAAAGCTTTTCTTTGCAATAACGGCAGGAGAGGGTTTCGTTTGTCACCTCCGAAAAGCGTTCGGGATGGCGATGTGCGATAATCTCCCAATAGATCAAGAGCAAAAGCGACAAGCCGAGGAGCGAATAGGTGAAACGATGCGGCAGAAACACGAAGGGGGTAAACATCATCGCGTAATCCCAGTTATAGATACGGCAGCTGCCACAGCATTTGTTCTTCATCATCCAGGTCTGGAACGGGCAAAAGAACAGAATACAGATCATATCGCAAACCGAATAGGCCAGGCTGATCAGGATCAGGATGCCGGCATCGATCACCTTCGTCAGATAAAGAACCCCGATGAGTCCGTTCAGCAAGAGCCAAAACAGCAGCACCATCGGTACCCCCCGTCCGATGGACGGCGGGGTTTTTATTTCGGTTTGGCGAAAATTTTTGCGAAACTGCTTCTGGCAGCCCATGCTTTCGAGGCGCGAGGGGAAAAAGCGCAGGATCATCTCGATCGCATAAATCGCACCGATGATTGACAAAAACACCGGCTGAGAGCCGACAGCGCCGAACGGCTCGTTTTCGGTTACACGATGAATCAGATACAGCACCAAGGCCGTCAGAAACAACGCCGACCGAAAGACAAGCTTAAAATAATGCAGTGCCGAAATGGCCGAAAGACGAATCGGTTTACGGGACATAACGGTTCCTTTCCTTAGGCAAGCTCAAACTCGCGCTCAATATGAGTTTTCATGCGAGCGATCGTCTGCGACTCAAAGGGAATCGCCCCCGAATTCACCATCATGGCCGTACCGCACAACAGAGAGCAGATCACATACTGCTTGCGTGCGCGCACCTCATCCGGCATGGCAACCGATTGGCAATATTCCGAAATCAATCCATCGATGGCTGTGCTGAGCCGTCCTTTTTCCTCGACAACTTCGACCGGAAACAGGCGGTCATTCATAAACAGGATGGTCTGATACTCGGGATAGGTGCAAAGAAAGGTCAGATACGCCATACAAACGGCCACAATCTTTTCCTTGGGTGAAGCCTTTTCATAGGCCTGCACCGTATCGTTCCGAATGGCATCCCACTTGTGATTAATATAGCGAATGACCTCGAGCATCAGTGCCTCGCGGCTTTCAAAATGCTTATACGGTGCCGCGCAGGAAAGCCCGCAGCGACGAGCAACCCGTCGGATCGAAAAATCCGAGGCGCCATGCTCCTCCAGCTCGCTCACAGCCGCTTTGACAAATTTTTCTCGGTTAGCTTCGTTGGCTCTTCTCATGATAGCTCCTCTTTTACGCCGTCTCAGCCCTCCGTAAGATTTTCGGGAGCATTACGACGGATTTTTTTGGTTGTTGTTTTCACAAATTCCTCACGTCGGACAACGGTACGTGTTATATGCTTGTAATGCGGGAACCTGGCATTGACCGTCTTTACCACGTCCTCGAGCAGCGCTCGCTCTGCTACCTCATAGTCCACCGTATCGTGCACGATACCGTCCTTGGCCAAGCGAGCTTCCATCGCTTCGGCATCGGGATACAGTGCGGCGGTCACATGACGATCGGTTTCGGGGCCGCTTTCATACACCAAGCATTCCTTAATATAAGGAGAGGCACCGAGAAACAGCTCCAGCTCCTCGGGGAAAATCTTTTTACCGCCGGGCGAAACAATCATACTCTTGGCACGACCGGCAATCTGGTAGGTGCCGCGCGCCGTCAGACGCGCCAGATCCCCGGTATGAAACCAGCCCTCGCTGTCAATCACTCTCGCGGTTTCTTCGGGGTTCTTGTAGTATCCCATCATCACATTACCGCCCTTGATGCACAGCTCGCCAACGCCCTCCTCGTTCACCTCATCCAGCTTGGCCAAGACACCCGACATAGGGAAACCGATATCATCGGGCGCCTGATAGCGGTCATCGTGCATGATGCAAACCGGCGCCGTCTCAGTCAGACCGTAACCGATCAGCACCTTCATGCCAAAACGCTGATAATCGCGGAAGACCTCAGGCGGCAAAAGTGCCGCGCCGCATACCAGCATCCGCATACGGCCGCCGAAGGTTTCATTCACAATACTGAAAATCTTTTTACCCGAACGGTTTCCGGTTAAATCCGAGACCGTACGCTGCAGAGACAGCACCAGCTTACCGCCCTTGATCTGATTGTACTTTTTGACAATGGCGTTCCGGAAGGTTTCGAGAATCAGCGGTACCACGGCCATCACGGTCGGGCGGAACAGCTTCAGCTCGGCCTGCAAACGGCGGAGCGAGCTATTGTAGGCAATGCAAACACCGCCACTCAGCATACAAAGGAGGCCGACCGTACATTCATAGGTATGATGCAAGGGCAGAACCGACAGCGCCACATCGGTCGGATCAATACGGACGCGGCGGAGCACCGAGGTAATGTCACAGCAGATATTATACTGCGAAAGCATGACACCCTTGGCAACGCCGGTTGTTCCCGAGGTATAAAGAAGCACGCCCAGGGCATTCGGCTGAATCACGTGCTCGGCATACGCACGGTCGCCGTCCGCAAGAAGACGGGTGCCCTCGGAAAGATAGGCTTCCATATCCTTCATATCCAGGCAAAGACAATCGCTGACCTCGGCCACCTTGTCGGCCTGCTCATGGGAGTACAAGAGGACAGAAGCCTCCGAATCCTTGACCAGCGCGGCAATTTCGTCTCCGCGCAAATCCTTGTCGATCGGTACAACGACGCCGACACCGCAGGTAACCGCCAGATACGAAAGCGCCCAGTGGTAGCTGTTTTTACCGGTCACGGCAATTTTGCTGCCGGCGGGCACCAGACGTCGAAGATAGGTCGCTAAGGCCTTGACCTGCTCATAGGCTTCGGCATAGGTGATCGAATGAACCGTATCACCCTCGGCCATGGCAAAGGCCGCACAATCGGCATAGCGGTCAACCGATCCCTCCATAAGATCGCGGATCGTGAGAATATTTCTGACATCATAGACCAATTCGTTCTGATTTTTCATGGGATACTCTTTCCGGTGAACAACACCTTTTGGTTATCAACGTTACCCTTATCATATCGCATTTCGCGGATAAAGTCAACGCTGTTCACCAAATTGTTACAAACGCACGGCTTGTCAACCCTTCCCTTTCTTCGGTATCATCCAATCGGTCATCGCTTAACGGCGGTATGGTAAAACCATGTCCCAGGCAAACCGAATCGATAAAGAAAGAAACCGAAAATTGCGTAAATCCCCGGTTTCTTTTCGAACAAAAGACGGTCCTGACGGTATCATTCCTCCGTAAGGCTCTCAATCGCCTCCACGGCCATACGGTCGCATCGTTCATTATAAGGATGTCCGGCGTGTCCCTTTACCCAAACAAAGGTAACATCATGCACCTCAAGCAGCTCTAAAAGGCGCCCCCAAAGATCCGCGTTCAGCGCCGGCTTTTTATCGGCCTTGGTCCAGTTATTCTTTTTCCAGGATTTGGCCCAGCCGAGATTGATGCCGTCGACCAGATATTTCGAATCGGAGGTCAATAGGACATGGCAGGGCTCCTTGAGCTGCTCCAGCGCCGTAATCGCGCCGAGAAGCTCCATGCGGTTATTCGTGGTTTTGGGATGTGCTCCCGACACTTCCTTTTCCATGCCCTTAAAGACAAGAATGGCCCCAAAGCCGCCCGGCCCGGGATTTCCGCTGCAGGCACCGTCGGTATAAATATCTACGTGTTTCATGCGCACTTCCCTTTCTCGTATCGATATCGTTTCCTTTATTGTAGCAGTCGCCTCGGCTTTTGTCAAGAGGAGAACCGGGATCATTCCTTCGGATGGATATTCATCATTTATGCATTCTATGCCGTATATTAACCGAGGCCTTATCCTCCGGCAGGATTCCGAAACCGTGTTCCTTCCTCGCCTCGTCTCCTGTTTTATCCGCGCAATCACAGCATTTTTTGGATTTTTTGGCGATATTACACACAAATAATTTCCGTTTTGCAGCACGTTTTATCATATGCAATAAAATTGAAAAAATATTCAAAAATGTCTTGCATTTTTCAAAACAATCGCGTATAATGGTAGCATCAAATTTTACTTATGGAGAGAAATACCATGAAAAAAATCGTTGCTATCCTTTTGGCGCTTATGATGCTCGCCACATCGCTCGTTGCTTTTTCCGCTTGCTCCTCCAGCACCGATCAGTCGCTTGAGGGCATCAAGAAGTCCGGTAAGCTCGTTGTTTACTCCGAGGCAGGCTTCGCTCCTTTCGAGTTCATCGCCGACGGTAAGGTTGTCGGTGTCGACATTGCCATCTGCGAAAAGATCGCTGAAGAAATCGGCGTTGAGCTGGTTGTAGAAGACGTTGCCTTCAACACCATTCTCGGTGCTGTCAGCTCCGGCAAGTGCGCGATCGGTGCCGCCGGCATCACCATCACCGACGAACGTAAGGAAGAGGTTGACTTCTCGGTTCCTTACACCACCAGTAAGCAGTACATCATCGTTAAGGCTGACAAGGAGATCACCCACTTTGAGGATCTCGCCGGCATGAAGCTCGGCACGCAGCTCGGTACCACCGGTGACTTCCTCGTTTCGGATGAGGTCAACGGCTACGAGGATGACGACGGCAACCACGTCAAGGGCGTTCTCGAAGGCACCGGCGCTACGGTTACCCAGTATGCTAACGCCAATATCGCCGCTACCAATCTGGCAACCGACAAGCTGGACGCTGTCATCATCGATAAGCTGCCCGCCGAGATGATCGTTGCCAACAGCAACGGTGCTTACAAGTGCCTGGAGCTCGTTTACAAGGACGGCTCGGTCACCGACGAAACCTACGGTCTCTGCGTTTCCAAGGGCAACACCGAGCTCCTTGAGGTCATCAACAAGGTTCTGAATAAGCTGATTGCTGACGGCACCATCGACGAATACATCGTTTACTACTCCAACGAAGTTACCGCTGACGAATAATCGTTCGACGGCTCTGCTACTCTCGCCTGTCACGGGCGCCGCGGCCTGGTTCCGCCGGCGCCCGTCCTTGCTGTTTTCTATTGCCATTTGTTGATCACATCCGCCATAAGGAGGCCGTATGAATATCTTCCAATCGTTCATGGAGGGCTTTGAAAAAACCTTCATCCGCGACGGCCGTTACAAGCTCTTTTTAGAGGGTCTCGGTAACACACTCGCCATCACTCTGTTTGCCACCCTGATGGGTGTTGTCATTGGTGCCGTCGTCGCTATTATCAAGGTCATTTACAAGCAGTCAAACAAGCGTAACCCCGTGCTCAAGGTGCTGAATGCCATCGGCGAGCTCTATACCACCGTTGTCCGCGGAACGCCTGTTGTGGTGCAGCTTCTCATCATCTATAACATCATTTTTGCCGCATCCGATCAAGCGGTGCTTGTCGGTACCATCGCCTTCGGTATCAACTCGGGCGCTTATGTTTCCGAAATCATCCGCGCCGGCATTATGGCCGTCGACATCGGCCAAACCGAAGCCGGACGCTCGCTCGGCCTCTCGCAGTCAACCACCATGTTCAAAATTGTTCTGCCGCAGGCTCTTAAAAATGTACTGCCCGCGATCGGTAATGAATTCATCTCGGTGCTGAAGGAAACCTCGGTTATCGGATATCTCGGTGTCGTCGACCTCACTCGTGCCGCCGAGCGTGTCATTACCCGTACCGCCGATGTATATTTCCCATATCTTTCCATCGCGGTTATTTATCTTGTAATGGTGATGGGTTTGAATTTCCTTGTCAAAAAATTGGAAAAGAGGTTGGCAAAAAGTGATAGAAGTTAAAGACCTCCGTAAATCGTTCGTTGAGAACGTGCCGGTTTTAAACGGCGTCGATTATACCATCCACGACGGTAACCGTATCGTTGTCATCGGCCCCTCGGGCAGCGGCAAATCCACCTTCTTGCGCTGTCTCAATATGTTGGAGCAGCCCACCTCGGGACAGATTCTTGTCGACGGCGTCGACATCACCGCGCGTAATGTTAATCTGAATCAGGTCAGACAGCAAATGGGCATGGTCTTCCAGCATTTCAATCTGTTCCCACATTTCACGGTTCTGAAAAACATCTGGTTTGCTCCGGTTCAGCTTAAGCTGCAAACGCAGGAGGAGGCGATTCAGAATGCCATGAATCTGCTGAAGCGTGTTGGTCTTGACGACAAGGCCGATGCTTATCCCTCCACCCTGTCGGGCGGACAAAAGCAGCGTATCGCCATTGTGCGTGCCTTGGCCATGAATCCCAAGGTCATGCTCTTTGACGAGCCGACCTCGGCCCTCGATCCCGAAATGGTTGGCGAAGTGCTCGACCTGATGCGCCAGCTTGCCGACGACGGCATGACTATGGTAATCGTTACCCACGAGATGGGCTTTGCCCGTGAGGTCGCCAATCGTGTGATCTTCATGGATGAAGGTAAGATTGCCGAGGAAGGAACGCCGGAGGAATTGTTCGGCAATCCGCAGAATCCCAGAACACAGCAGTTCTTGCAGAGCGTGCTGTAAGCCCCCCTAACGCAAACGCCCCGACAGATTTCTCTGTCGGGGCGTGTTTTTTATTGTGTTACGTGGTTTTCTTTCCCAGCTCGCGATTCCGCGCATCGGCCGCGGTCACCGCCGCTATCACGGCATGGCGGAACGCATTCTCCTCCAGCGCCTGCACACCGGCAATGGTGCTGCCACCTGGTGAGCATACCGCATCCTTCAGAGCAGCCGGATGGGTTCCGCGCGAAAGCAAGAGCTTGGCCGTTCCGTAGAGCGCCTGCTCTGCCAACAGTATAGCCTCCTCCCGAGGGAGTCCGCAACGGACACCGCCATCGGCAAGCGCCTCAAGAAAGAGGCATACATAAGCCGGGCCGCATCCGGATACCGCCGTACCGGCATCAAACAGCGGCTCGGAAAGCCTTGTCAAACGGCCGGCCGCCTTCATGATGGACAAAAAGGTCTCCAACTCGCTCGCGTTCACCTCGGGGGTTGCCGTATACAGAATCATCCCTTCGCCAACCGAAACCGGCAGATTCGGCATGATGCGAATCACGGGATACGAAGCCCCGACAAGCGCCTGTACCGTGGCCGCGGTAATGCCTGCCGCCATGGAAACCAGGACGCAAGGCGTCTCTCGCTTGGCAAGGATCGGGGAAAGCTCGGCCATCACCTGTGGGAACACCTGTGGCTTGACCGCTAAAAACAAAAACTGACAGTCACCGGCCGTTTCCGCAAGCGTTCCGAGCGCCACGCCGGTCTCAAGCGCGAAATCCGCGGCCTTGTCATGATCCTTTTCGGTAACCGTTATGTCTCTTGCCGGAACCGTTTGAGCAACCGCCTTGGCCAAAGCGCCGCCCATATTGCCGCATCCGATAAATCCGATTTTCATCCTTAACTCCTTTTGGCGGAAAGCCTCCGCCGTTTCAAACTCAGTTCCATTTTCCTTAGCGGATCTGTCCGTTTCCGGTAATCACATATTTATAAGCAGTCAGCTCCTCCAGTCCCATCGGACCGCGGGCATGAAGCTTTTGGGTGGAAATCCCCATCTCACAGCCGAGGCCGAACTGTCCGCCGTCAGTAAAGCGCGTAGAGGCATTGACATACACCGCTGCGCTGTCCACACAGGTTGTAAAGAAGGCAGCCGCCTCCGGAGACTCGGTCAAAATGGCATCACTGTGATGGGTGGAATGCGCGGCAATATGCGCCACCGCCTCCGAAACATCCCCCACAATCTTTACCGCCAGAATATAATCCAAAAACTCGGTATCGAAATCCGCCTCACTTGCCGGCGTGCCTTCGATCACCGTTTGCGCCTCGGAACAGAGGCGAAGCTCCACCGCCGGCTTGCCTTCAACCAAGCGCTTTTCGGTCAGACATTCCTTCAACCGGGGAAGGAAGTCCTTAGCCACCGCGCGATGCACAAGCAGTACCTCCTCGGCATTGCATACCGAGGGACGCTGGGTTTTGGCATTTTCAATCACAGTCAAAGCCCGATCAAGATCGGCCGTCTCATCCACATAAATGTGACAGATACCGGTTCCGGTTTCAATACAGGGGACGGTTGCGTTTTCCACACAAGCACGGATCAAACCGGCGCCGCCGCGCGGGATCAGGAGATCCACATACTCGGTCGCCGTCATCAGCTCGGCCGCCCCGGCGCGCGTAACATCCTCCAGGATATTAACAAAGCATTCATTCTGCCCGATGGCGGAAAGGCCGCGCTGCATGGCACGGACAATCGCCGTTGAGGTCCGATAGGCCTCTTTCCCGCCGCGCAGCACGCAGACATTCCCGCTTTTCAAGCAAAGAGCGGCGGCATCCGAGGTCACATTGGGACGGCTTTCGTAAATGATGGCTACCACACCGAGCGGTACCGACAGCTTTTTCACCTGCAAGCCGTTTGGAAGAGTGTGCTCATGCAACACACGTCCGACCGGATCGGGGAGCGCCGCCACCGCACGGACTCCGTTTGCCATTTCGCTCACGCGGGCCGGTGTCAGCAGCAGGCGGTCAATCATAACCTCTGAGATATGGCTGCGTGCCGCCGCCACATCAGCGGCATTGCACGACAGAATCTCGTCCCGATTCGCTTCAATGGCATCGGCCATCGCTTGCAGGGCGCGATTCTTATCCGTTTCCGACAAGAGCAAAAGATCGGCCTTGGCGGCCTTGGCTTGCCGTAAAATTTCGGTTGTTGTCATCATTGTATTATCCTTTCCGTGCCGCAAAGCGCGTTCCCAACGGCTTGCCGTCGATCAGATCGTAGAGCCCTGTCGGATGCGAGCCGTTGGTAATCACCATATCACAGCCTGCCTCGGTCGCAATACCGGCGGCAATCAGCTTGGTTCGCATACCGCCGGTGCCGAGTGCACTGCCCTTATCTCCCGCCAACGCCATAATGCTGTCATCCAGCTCGGTAACCATCGGGATCAGCTTTGCCTCGGGATCCTTATGCGGATCGGCCGAATACAGCCCGTCAATATCGCTGAGAAGCACCAGAAGATCGGCTTCGGCGCTGACAGCCACCATCGCCGCCAGCGTATCGTTATCGCCGATAACAATTTCCTCGGTCGCAATGGTATCGTTTTCATTGATGATCGGCAAAACCCCAAGCTCGAGCAAGCGATTCAGGGTATTTCGGAAATTTTCATGCCGTTCGCCGTGATTGACATCGGCGGCCGTAATCAACAGCTGTGCCACCGTATGGTTATACTCCGAAAACAGACGGTCGTAGGTATACATCAGCTCGCATTGGCCAACGGCCGCCGCGGCCTGCTTGGTGGGCATATCGGTCGGCCGTTCCTTTAGGGACAGCTTGCCAACACCCATGCCGATCGCGCCCGAGGATACAAGAATCACCTCGTGGCCTGCATTTTTGAGATCCGAAAGCACCTTGCAGAGCTCCTCCACGCCGCGGATGTTAAGACATCCGGTAGGATGGGCCAGCGTTGAGGTGCCGACCTTGATAACAATTTTCATAACACTCGTTCCTTACTCTTCCTTCATGCGTGCCAAAAGCATGGCCAACAGCTGCTTAACCGCAAGCTTTCGCACATGATCGCGGTTGCCCGTCAAGGCAAGACGCTTGACCGTAGTGCCATTCCGATCCGACACGGCAATAAAAACCACGCCGGTCATACCCTCCGGCACACCCGCGCCGCCGCTTGCATAGCCGGTGGTTGCCACACCGATATCGGCTTGTCCGATCCGTGCGGCGCCCTCCGCCATTTCGGCAGCACAAGCCTCCGAAACCTCGGTATACTGCGCAATCGTCGCGGCAGATACCCCTAAAAGACCGCACTTGATCGCATTGACATAGGAAACCACACCGCCGCGAAAGACCTGCGAAGCTCCCGACACATCGGTCATTTCCTTGGCAAACAGGCCCCCGGTACAGGATTCGGCGGCAAACAGCGTCAAGCCGCGTGCGGTCAGCTGCTTCACCACCGCTTCCTTCAGCTCGCTATCCACTCCGTAGATATACGGTCCCACTCTTGTTTGATACAGTTCTTCAATATCACGGTCGCAAAGGCGTATGGCCTCGTCCACCGTCGGAGCGGCGGCCGTTACACGAATCCGCACCTCACCCTCCAAACAATACGGAGCCTCGGTCGGATTCAGCGCCGCCATCATGCGATCTCGCAGAATCGATTCAACCTCGGATTCGCCCATACCGCAGATATTGACATTTTTGGAAACCAAAACCCGATCGGTATACTGCGCCAAAAACGGCATAACCTGATCGCGGAACATCGGCTCCAGCTCGCGGGGCGGCCCGGGAAGCAGGATGAGCATCCGCGAACCGTCGGGCGTTTCGACGGCGCATCCGTCGGCCGTGCCGTTAGGATTGGGGAAGACGGTGGCACCGACCGGCATCATGGCCTGCTTGATGTTATTGTCAGTCATGATTTTTCCGCGGCGATCAAAAAAGCTTCGAATGCGGGAAAGCGATTCCTCATCCAAAATCAGCTCCCGTCCGAACACCGCCGCCGCGGTTTCTTTGGTAATATCATCGTAGGTTGGCCCCAAACCGCCCGTCACAATCAAAAGCTGACTGCGCGAGGAGGCCAGGCGGATGGCCGCATCCAGACGTTCGCGGTTGTCACCGACAACGGTTTGATAGTACTGACTGATTCCGAGCGATGCTAAGCCGCGCGACACAAAGGCGGCATCGGTATTCACAATATCGCCGATCAAAAGCTCGGTGCCGACCGACAGAATCTCGGCCGTCGCAATCGTCCCCTTCATAGGCACGTTCCTTCTTCCGTTACCAAAAAATCAAAGGTCCGGACGAAAGGACTCGTCCGGACTGAAAACACTTACTTTGTGCCGAACAGACGGTCACCGGCATCACCGAGACCGGGCACGATATAGCAATGCTCGTTCAGCTTTTCGTCCAGCGACGCCACGAAAATATCGACGTCGGGATGATCGTCCTGTACCTTCTTGACACCCTCCGGTGCGGCAACCAGACACAGCAAACGAATATCGCGGCATCCCTTTTCCTTCAACATCGTAATGGCATCCGAAGCACTGCCGCCCGTGGCCAGCATCGGATCGCAAATGATAATCGAGCGCTTTTCAATATCAACCGGAAGCTTGCAGTAGTAGACTACCGGCGTATGCGTTTCCGGATCGCGGTACAGACCGATATGTCCCACCTTGGCAACCGGAATCAGGCTGAGCAGTCCGTCGACCATGCCGAGACCGGCACGAAGAATCGGCACTATCGCAACCTTTTTGCCGGCAATGCGCTTTGCCTTCATGCGGCAAATCGGCGTTTCGATCTCATATTCGCCGAGAGGGAAATCACGGGTTACCTCGTATCCCATGAGGACGGTGATCTCCTCAAGCAGTTCACGGAAGTCCTTCGGGCCCGTCCGTTTGTCACGCATGATACTGAGTTTGTGTTGGATCAGGGGATGATCGATAATATGAAGGGTTCCCATAGTCTGAAATCTCCTATTCATGGTATAATGTTATCTTTCGTCTTTTCATTATACACCATAGGCTACGGATTTTCAACACTTTTTTATTTATTTTTTATTTTTCGTTCAAGATTTTACCGGAAACGGTACCGATCGGATATCGCATTCCTACGCGGCCCTTTCGCGAAAAAGTAAAAAACCTATGATAAAAGTTAAAACAAATCCAAATCCCTCTTGCACCCTCCCCGAAAATATGCTACAATATTCGTATCAAAAAACCTCGGAGGACTCCCATGACAAAAGTTGATATTTTCTCCGGCTTTCTCGGAGCCGGCAAAACCACACTGATAAAAAAGCTGATTAAAGAAGCCTACGCAGGCGAAAAGCTTGTTGTCATCGAAAACGAATTCGGAAAAATCGGTATTGACAGCGGCTTTCTGACCGAAGCGGGCATTGAAATTACCGAAATGAATTCGGGCTGTATTTGTTGCTCGCTGGTCGGCGATTTCGGTGAAGCACTGAAAAAGGTCAAGGCCGAGTTTGAGCCCGACCGTATTCTGATCGAGCCGTCGGGCGTCGGCAAGCTCAGCGACGTCATCCGCGCCGTACAGGACGCGGCAATTGAGGATCTTTCGCTCAATGTCTTTGCTGCGGTGATCGATGCCGGCAAATGCAAAATGTATATGAAAAACTTCTCGGAATTCTATCGCAATCAGATTGAATTCGCCTCGTCGATCATTCTTTCGCGCACCGACGGAATCCGTCCCGAAAAGCTGGCCGATTGTGTGTCCATTCTCCGCGAAATCAATCCCAAGGCCGCGCTGATCACCACCCCGTGGGACCAGCTGGACGGTGCCGCCATTCTCGCGGCCATGGAAGGGGAATCCTCGCTGGAGGCCGAGCTTTTGGCTCTGATCGAAGCCGAAAAGGCGAAGGATGCCCATCATCACCATCACCATCACGAGCACGATCATGAGTGCGACGATTCCGATTGTGACTGCCACCATCATGAGCATCACCACGACCACGAGCATGAGCATGAATGTCATCATCATGACCACGACCACGACCACAAATGTCATCATCATGGCCACGAATGCCATCACGGCAAACACGACCATGAGCACGAATGCGACGATCCCGATTGCAGCTGTCACCATCATGAGCACGGCCACAAGCATAATCATCACGCCGAAGAGGTCTTTACCAGCTGGGGCATGGAAACCTCGGAGCGCTACACCGTCTCGGCGCTGGAGAATTGCCTGGATGAGCTGATGACCGGGCGCTACGGCATGGTGCTCCGCGCCAAGGGAATTGTACCGGCTGTCGACGGCAGCTGGCTCCATTTCGACTACGTTCCCGGTGAGAAGCAGGTTCGCTCGGGCACGGCCGATGTCATCGGTAAGCTTTGTGTGATCGGAACCGGTCTCGACAAGCACAGTCTCGACCATCTTTTCACCCGTCACTGAGCACAGGGAAAGGAATGACGATGGAAATACCCGTATATCTGTTTACCGGCTTTTTAGAGGCCGGCAAAACCAAGTTTCTGCAGGAAACCTTAGCCGACGACAACTTTTTCAAGAGCAATGACCGCACGCTCGTCCTTCTCTTCGAGGAAGGCGAGGAGGAGCTGGATCCGCTCAGCTTCGCTTCCCCCGACATTTTTGTTGAGGTTCTGGAGGATAAAGCAAAGCTGAACCCCGACAAGCTTGAGGCGCTGCGCCGCAAGCACAAGGCCACGCGCGTGCTGGCCGAATATAACGGCATGTGGCCGTTGGCCGATCTGTTTGCCGCTCTGCCTCAGGGCTGGCTCATCTATCAGGAAATGCTGTTTGTCGATGCTTCGACCATTGACGTATTCAACGCCAATATGCGCAATCTGGTGGTAGACAAGCTTTCCACCTGTGAGCTGGTCGTTTTCAATCGCTGTGACGAGGATACCGACACGATGGCGCTCCACAAGCTGGTGCGCGGTGTCAGCCGCCGTACCGACATCATCTACGAATATGTCAACGGCTCCTATCAGCGCGATGAGATTGAAGACCCCCTGCCCTTCGACACCAACGCCCCCGTTATCACCATAGAGGACCGTGATTTTGCGCTCTGGTATCGCGATCTTGCCGACAGCATGCCCGATTATGACGGCAAAACCGTCACCTTCCTCGGCCAAGTCGCCAAAAATGATCGGATTCCCAAAAATGCCTTCATCATCGGCCGTCCGATTATGACCTGCTGTGCCGATGATATTGCCTTCAGCGGTCTGCTCTGCGAAAACGGCGGAGAGAAACGGACCGAGCGGGAATATGTCCGCCTGACCGCTAAAATCGCCGTCAAGCCCTGCGCCCTCTACGGTAAAACCGGCCCGGTTCTGACCATGATTGCCTGCGAAAGCGCCGAACCGCCGGCCGAAGAAGTCGCTACCTTTTATTGATTTCCGTTTCGATGATTCTTACCGCCACCATACGCGGATAACAAAAACCGGCGCTCCGCCCTGTCGGGCGGAGCGCTGTTTTTTTGTTACAGGGTGACGCTCTCGTTGTCGCACGCAATATAGGCGGCAGGAAGGTGCTCGCCGATATGCTCAAACATAAAGCGAATAAAGCGGCGGGCCGCAAGGGGCAGCAGCTCCTTGTCCAAATACGAAAGACTGACGGTACGACGCACCGGGGTATCGATCGGCACGGTCTTCAGGCGGTAGGCGGCACGGTCGAGAATCATTGACGGCAGAATACTGACACCGATGCCTTGCTCCACCATCGAAAGAATGGTATGGTCATCGTGAATACGGAATTTCACGCGCGGAGTCAGCGAGGCTTTAGCAAAGGCATCCAGCACCGTACTGACACCGCCCTCCTCCACCAGGATCAGCGGTTCCTCGGCCATCTCGCGGAGCGAAACCGAGGCTCGCTCGGCATAGCGGTGGCCATCCGGGAATACTGCCAAAAATTCGTCCTTGGTGAAAGGCAGACTGACAAGACCCGTGGCAGCCTCCGGATAAAGAAAGCCAAAATCAATGATGCCCTGACGAATGCGATCGGGCATGGTCGTGTTATCCCCGGGAGAAAGGATAAAATTGATATGGGGATATACCCGGCTGAAGGCCTGCATCAAGCCGGGCAAGACGCGCTGAGACATACTGGAAAAGGCACCGATCCGCACCTCACCCGAGTCCAGATCACGAAGTTCTCCGACACGCTCGGAAAGCTCGCGGTGCGAGGAGACACATTTTCGGATCAACGGATAAATCTCCTCGCCCTCCCGCGTCAGACGAACGCCGCTGCGGGTACGGATCAGGAGCGTCAGCGCATATTCCTTTTCGAGCGAACGAACCATCTGGCTGACAGCCGCTTGCGTATAGCCGAGGGCTTCGGCCACGCGGGTAAAGCTGCCGCACTCGATGATTTTGCAAAAGGCGATGTAGCGAGTCATCGTCCGTTTCTCCTTTCGGAATGAGGATGGATTGGACCGGGTGTGACAGATGGCAAAAACGGGGCTATCGGCGGCAAGCGTCTTGCCGGATCGCCGATCTGTTCGCTCGATCATTGTACCATAGTGCCGACCGCCTTGTCAATCGTTTTTCAGATCCTGTGATATTTTTCTTGCAATTCCGAGCGGTTTATGTTAAAATAAACGCGGCCGCTCAGGCCAATCCACGTTCTCGGAGGAACACATATGAATGCACCCATCCGCGTAGCCATTGTTGGCTACGGCAATCTCGGCCGTGGGGTTGAGCTTGCCCTGCGGCAGAATTCCGATATGACGCTTGCCGCCTTTTTCACCCGCCGCGAGCCGTCCTCACTCAAAACCCTTTCGCCCGCCATCCCGGTCTATTCGATCCATGATATTTTACAGCACAAGGAGGAGCTGGATGTTCTGATCCTCTGCGGCGGCAGCGCTACCGATCTGCCTAAGCAAAGCCCTCATTTAGCCGAGCATTTCACGATTGTTGACAGCTTCGACAATCACAGCCGTATCCCGTCCCACTTTGACGCCTGTGATGCCGCCGCTCGCCAAGGCGGACATATTGCGCTTCTTTCGGTCGGTTGGGATCCCGGCCTGTTCAGCCTGCTGCGTCTGCTCGGCAACTGCGTTCTTCCCTGCGGACAGGACTACACCTTTTGGGGAAAGGGCGTCAGCCAAGGACATTCCGATGCCATCCGCAGAGTCGAGGGCGTTCTGGACGGCAAGCAATACACCGTCCCCGTCCCCGAAGCGCTGGAACGGGTTCGTAGCGGAGAAAACCCTGTTCTCACCACACGGGAAAAGCACACCCGAGAGTGTTATGTCGTCGCCGCTCCCGATGCCGATAAGGCCAAAATCGAGCGCGAGATTCAAACCATGCCGGCTTACTTTGCCGATTACGACACCACCGTGCATTTTATCACAAAAGAGGAACTTGACCGCGATCACCGTGGCATCCCTCACGGTGGCTTTGTTCTACGAAGCGGTACCACCGGCGAACAGCAAGAAACCAAGCAAATGATGGAATTTTCGCTGAAGCTCGGATCCAACCCCGAATTTACCGCCTCGGTTCTGGTTTCCTGTGCCAGAGCCGCCGTTCGGCTGAGCCGCGAGGGACAAACAGGTGCCAAAACCATTCTGGATATTCCTCCCGCCTATCTGTCACCGCAATCGGGCGAGGAGCTGCGCCGCACGCTTCTGTAACGCGCACAAGCCTCGGAGGGCACACGAGCGTCAAGGAGATGACGACGGATGGCCGTCCCCCTCTTGACAAGAAAACCGGGGCGCGTTATCATCATTACAAGAATACTTAGAATTACCAATCCGTCAGGAGGTTCTGTTATGCGTTACCGACAACTGGGAAAGACCGGCCTCATGGTCAGCGAAATCGGCTTGGGAGCCGAATGGCTGGAGCGCCACTCCCGCGAAGAATGTAAAGCGATCATCGACCGCTGTGAGGCTCACGGCATCAATGTTCTCGACTGCTGGATGTCCGAGCCGAATGTGCGCTCCCATATCGGCTATGCCCTGCGCGGCAAGCGGGACCGTTGGATCATCGAGGGGCATCTCGGCTCCTCGCATCACACCGGCCAGCATACACGGTGCCGCGATCTGCCCTTGGTCAAGGCGGCCTTTGCTGATCTTCTGCGCCGTCTCGAAACCGATTACCTGGACATTGGCATGATCTACTATGTCGATAAGCCCGAGGAATGGGATAACATTGTCAATAACGGCTTCTTGGATTATGTCAAGGAGCTGAAGGCTCAGGGCACGATCCGTCATATCGGCATGAGCACCCACAATCCGGTGGTAGGACGCATGGCAGTGGAATCGGGTGAGGTGGAGATGCTTTTATTCAGCATTAACCCCGCCTTCGATCTTCTGCCCGCCTCGGATGATATCACCCATTATTTCGCCCAGGAATACGATGCCGCGCTGAGCGGAATCGATCCTCAGCGTGCCGAGCTTTATAAGCTCTGTGAGCAAAAGGGTGTCGGCCTTCATGTCATGAAGGGCTTTGCCGGCGGACGTCTCTTTGATGAAAAGCGCTCGCCCTTCGGCGTTGCGCTGACGCCGGTGCAATGCCTCCATTATTGCCTCACACGGCCCGCCGTCGCCTCGGTGATGGCCGGCTTCGACGATCCTGCCCAAGTTGATGCCGCCGTGGCCTACGAAACCGCAACCGACGAAGAAAAGGACTACGCCACCGTTCTTGCCGGTGCGCCCCGTCACGCCTATCACGGTGACTGCACCTACTGCGGCCACTGCAAGCCATGCCCTGCCAATATTGATATCGCCTTGGTGAACAAGCTGAGCGATCTGGCAGCCATGCAACCCGAAATTCCGTCCTCGATCCGCAGTCACTACGACGCGCTGGAGGCCAAAGCCTCCGATTGCATCGGCTGTCATGACTGCGAAAGCCGCTGTCCCTTCGGCGTTCCGATTGCCGAACGGATGGAGGAAACCGCCAAACGCTTCGGTTAACGTCCCTTCTGCCCGCTTGCCTGTCAAGCGGGCGTTTTTCTTTTTGACAGCAGCCTAACCGCCACCCCCCCTGCCCTTTGGAATTCTGCGCTTTTCCGCGCCGAAGTTCGCCTTTTCTGTTGACTTTTTCTCAAAAAAGTGATATCCTTATTATGGGGTAGTGTAGGAACCCTTTTTTGTCACGCCCAATACCGGAAGAACAGAAGGACAATCATGAAAATCCTTGTCATTTGTCAATATTATGAGCCCGAGCCCATGCGTATTTCGGACATATGCCGCTCCTTGGTTTTACGAGGACATGAGGTCGATGTGATCACCGGCGTTCCGAATTATCCGATGGGAACGGTCTATGACGGATACCGCCACGGCAAGCGGCGCAATGAAATTCTTGACGGGGTTTCGGTCCATCGGTGCTTTACCATTGCCAGACGGAAGGGAATTCTGTTCCGCTTTCTCAATTATTACAGCTACGCCATCTCCTCCACATGGTATGCGGCCAAGCTGCGAACATCGTATGATGCGATTTTTGTCAACCAGCTTTCGCCTGTCATGATGGCCGCGGCCGCGGTAGCCTACCGCAAAAAGCACGGCACCCCTCTCACCCTCTACTGTCTCGATCTCTGGCCCGAAAGCCTGACCGCCGGCGGCATTCGCCGCGGCAGTCTTCTGTACCGCTTGTTTCATCGTATTTCGGGCAGGCTTTATCGTCAGGCCGATCGGATCTTAGTCACCTCACGGCAATTTATCCCCTACCTGTCCGAGCAGTTTGGCATCCCGATGGCACGCCTGTCGCATTTGCCGCAATATGCCGAGGATCTTTTCACCCCGGAGGAAACGCCGCACAAGGATACGGTCGATCTGACCTTTGCCGGTAACATCGGTGCAGCCCAAAGCGTGGAAACCATCCTGCGCGCCGCCGCCAAGCTGACCGACCTGTCGCAGCTGCGGATTCATCTTGTCGGAGAGGGCTCTTCGCTTGCCGCCTGTCAGGCGTTAGCGCAGGAGCTGGCGCTGACCAATGTCATCTTTCACGGCCGCCGTCCGCTCGAAGAAATGCCCGACTTTTACCGTCGTTCCGATGCCATGCTGGTCACGCTCGCCCGCGATCCTCTCCTTTCGCTGACGCTTCCGGGCAAGGTGCAAACCTATATGGCCGCCGGCAAGCCGATTCTCGGTGCGATCGACGGCGAAGCGGCCGCTGTGATTACCGAATCAAGCTGTGGTCTTGTTGGCCCTGCCGAGGATGCCGATGCGTTGGCTGACAACATCCGGCTCTTTGTTGCCACGCATGACAAGGAAGTCTATGGACGCCGTGCCGCTGCCTATTATCACGCCCATTTCCGCAAGGATTCCTTCCTCGACGCACTGGAGGAAGCCCTGCAAGAATCTCTTACCAAAGGACACTGAGACGCTATGGGACAAGCCAAAATCTGTATCGTAACTACCCGGAATATTTTCAACGCCCCCTGTCTGGAGAAGTATCAGCGTCTTCTGCGTCAGCCCTATGACATTCTCTACTGGGACCGTTGCGGAACCGAGGAAAGCTGCGGTGCCGAGACCTATTACCGTTATGAGGGCATCCTGAAGCCGGATGCCTCCCTTACGCAAAAGCTGAAGGCCTATCTCGGCTTTCTTCGCTATGCCAAGCGTATCCTGCGAAAGGCAAGCTATGAAAAGCTTATCCTTTTTCCCACACAAGCGGCCTGGCTGATCCTGCCGCTCCTCAAGCGGCGCTACCGCCAACGCTATTTACTCGATATCCGCGATTATGCCGGCGAGCACGGGAAAACCGGCTTTCTGACACGCGCTGCCGTACGACACGCCGGTCTTGTCACGATTACCTCTCCGGCCTATCGTGCCTTTCTGCCCGACGGCGACTATCCGATCTCGCATAATCTGCAGCACATCGATCCCGAGCTGGTGGCGGCCTATCGCGCCCGAAGCCGCGAAGCCGACAAGCCTATTGTTCTTTCCTTTATCGGCTCGGTTCGGTTTATCGAGCAGCAACAGCTCTTGATCCACCGTTTCCAAAACGATCCTCGCTTTCACCTGAAGTTCATCGGCATCGGCTCGGAGCTTTTGAAGGATTACTGCGATAAGCATGCCGTTCAAAATGTCACGCTGATCGGGCGCTTTGAGCGTGCGGCGCTTCCCTCCTTCTATCTCGACACCGACATGGCCATCAATCTTTACGGCAACCGCACCCCGCTCCTCGACTATGCCCTCTCCAACAAGCTCTACAGCGCGGCAATCATGGGTATGCCGATCCTTGTTTCCCCCGACACCTATATGGAGACCATTGTGAAGCAGTACGGCTTCGGTCTCGCCGTGGATCTTAGCGATCCTGCCTGCGCCGACCGTGTTTATGACTACTTTCGCGCACTGTCGCCCGAAGCCCTGTATCACGGCTGTGATGCCTTTATGGCATCGGTTGCCGAGGACGAAGCCCATTATGCGGCAGCCCTCACATCCTTTATGGAGGATACGCATGCTTAAAAAACTCTTGTATTCCCGTCCGATCACCGCGGCGCTCCATCTTTTCTGCCGCTTGTTCTACCCCAAGCGCTACCTGACCGGACGCTATTTTACCGAAAAACGCGCCGGCTATCTTTGGGCCATTCGCTCGATTCCCCGCCGCATCGCCACGGGGATTCCCTGGCCGATTGGCAAAACCACCGTAATCAACAACAAGAACCGCATCACCTTCCATCCCGACAGTCTTCCTGTTTTTCAATCGCCGGGTTGCTATTTTCAGAACATCGACGGCGAAATCCGTCTCGGGCGCAATGTCCATATCGCACCCAATGTCGGTTTGATCACCACCAACCACAATCTTTACGACCTGAACAAGCACGATCCCGGCAAGGACATCACAATCGGTGATGATTGCTGGATCGGCATGAACAGCGTGATTTTACCCGGTGTTACGCTCGGCCCGCACACAATCGTCGGGGCCGGTGCTGTTGTTACCAAATCCTTCCCCGAGGGACATTGTGTCATCGGCGGTGTTCCTGCCGTTGTCCTGCGCCGTCTCGATCCGCCCTCGGCCTGATTTTCCTTCATTTTCGCTTCAAGGACGGTTGCTTCGCTATGGATGCTACTCCCTCTATCGGCCGCGATGCTGTCAAGCTGACGCTGTCCAAAATGACGGTTCTGCTGATGGCCATGGTTTCGGCCATGCTGCTCTCGCGCTATTACTCCTATGAAGAATACGGCACTTATTCACAGCTGTTAACGATTATCAATCTCGGCACAACCGCCATCATGATGGGCTTGCCCAACAGCCTCAATTATTTCTTAGCAAGCGCCGAAACCGATGCGGAGCGCCGCCGCTTTCTGAACGTATATTACACCCTCAGCACCCTGCTCAGCGCGGTAGTCGGTGCCGTATTGGTAGCGGTAACACCGCTTCTTGTGTCCTATTTTGAGAATCCGCTGATCGCTGATTTTCTCTACTTTTTGGCGGTATTCCCTTGGACAAAGATTCTGATGTCGGGCATTGAGAATATTCTTGTCGTCTATCAGCGCACCAACCTGATCACACACTACCGTCTTGCGAACAGCATCGCCCTCGTTGCCGTAATTCTGCTTGTCCGCTTTATGGAATGGTCGTTCGGCACCTATATGATGCTGTATCTCGTCACCGAAGCGCTGTTCGCTCTCGCCGTATATGCCATCGCCGCCCGACAGGCGGGAGGCTTGCGCCCGGCTCTGGATCCGGCCTTAATCCGACGCATCTTTACCTTCTCAATCCCGATCGGCCTGGCCACCATGGTCGGAACCTTGAATATTGAGTTAGACAAGCTGGTGATCGGCGGTCTGATGAACACCGAATCGCTCGCCATCTACACCAACGCCTCCAAGGAGATGCCGATCACCATCATCGCCACCTCGGTCACCGCTGTTCTTCTGCCGCAGATGGTCAAGCTCTTGAAGCGGGAGGAGCACAAGACCGCCGCCCGTCTCTGGAGCGATGCCACCTACCTGTCCTTTGCCATCATCGGCTTTTTGGCGCTGGCCCTCTTTGTCTTTGCTCCCGAGGTCATCACGATCCTGTATTCCGCCAAATATCTGCCCGGCGTTACGGTTTTTCGCATATACTGCCTCGTATTGCTGTTCCGATGCACCTATTTCGGCATGATTCTCAATGCCACCGGTCATACGCGGATGATCTTGTACAGCTCGCTTGGCTCGCTGCTGCTCAACTTCGGACTGAACTATGTCTTTTATACCCTCTTCGGCTTTGAGGGTCCCGCGGTCGCCTCGCTTCTGGCACAAGCGTTGATGAGCCTTCTGCAGCTGTATTGGTCTTCGCGTATCCTGAAAATCCGCTTACGGGAGCTGTTTGACTGGTCGGCACTGTTACGGGCGCTGACCGTCAATCTGCTGTTGGCCGCCGTCTTTTTGGTTCTCAAAATACTGCTTCCCCTCCAAAGCGTTTGGGGTGCCATTCCCGAGGCGATCCTGCTCGGCCTTCTCTGGATCGCGCTCTTTCTTCTGACCTTCTTCCGATCGCTCAAGGCCAAATGGAAGGCCCTGACCTAATCGGTTACCATACTCACGATAGGAGATTTTACCATGATCAATGTAATCGGACTCGGCTATATCGGTCTGCCGACCGCCCTGATGTTTGCCTCCCACGGCGTCGAGGTTGTCGGCACCGACTACAATGCCGAGCTTGTGGCCACCCTGAATGCCGGCAAAACCACCTTTGAGGAAAAAGGACTCGATGAGCTCTATCAAAATGCGGTGGCCGCCGGAATTACCTTTACCACCGCTTATCAAAAAACCGACTGCTATATTGTTTCGGTACCCACCCCCTACGATAAATTCAGCAAACGCATCGATGCCTCCTATGTCATGGCGGCGGTCCGTACGGTGCTCGGCGTCTGCGAGCCCGGTGCCACGATTGTGATCGAGTCGACCGTTTCGCCCGGCACCATCGACCGCTTTGTCCGTCCCATTCTCGCCGAGCATGGTCTTACCGCAGGCAAGGACATTCATCTTGTGCATGCCCCCGAGCGCATCATTCCCGGCAATATGGTCTACGAGCTGCTCCACAATTCGCGAACCATCGGTGCCGATGATAAGGCGGTTGGCGAGCACATCAAGGCGCTGTATGCTTCCTTCTGTCTCGGTGAAATTGTTGTCACCGATATCCGTACCGCCGAGATGACCAAGGTAATCGAAAACACCTACCGTGCCGTCAATATCGCCTGCGCCAATGAGCTTGCCAAGATCTGCCGCCGCGATGATATG
>SVSA01000009.1 GCA_015064545.1 Oscillospiraceae bacterium
CTGCGTGACAAAAATCTCCCCCTGCTGCGCAGCAGGGGGAGTTGAAAGAATCTTATTCAATTAACATATTCTTTTGTTTTTTAGTCTGTCTACTTGACAGGGGGCACATTATATAGGGTGCGGCGGTTCTTTTATGCCTCAGATCTTGATATACCGTGGTAAGACTCGGTTTGCCGGTGATGGCAGGGGCTCTCCTCACAATCGTCTTTACCAAACAAAGGGGAACAGGCGGTATTTGACTCGTTTTTTATAGTCGGTATAGCCCGCAAGCCCCTTCTCCAGCACCTGTTCCTCGTTCACAATGCGAACGACAATCACGGCGATATACGGCAAAAAGCAGAGAAGCGACCACCAGGAGCCAAGTACTACGGGAATGGCTAAAAAAAGCCACAGCGTCACCGCATACATGGGGTGACGGACAATCCCGTAGAGTCCGGTATCGACAACCTTCTGACTCTCCTGCACCTCAATGGTGCGGGAAAGATAGGCGTTTTCGCGCATTACCTCGGCATAAAGCGCATAGGCGACCAGAAGGATGACCGATGAGAGAACGACCACCCATATCGGTACCTGCGACCAGCCGAACCGGAAATCCAGTCCCGCAACGACAAAGCCGACAAAAAACAGCAGTCCCGACAGAGCGACAACGCCCTTTTGCGTCGTTTCCTTTTCCTTGACCGAAATTCGCTTTTCCAAAAGAGACGGTGCCTTAAGCAAAAGCACAAGGCCGAGTATCAGCATCGGGAGAAAGAGAAGACCGAGAAACAGCCATCCGTTCGAATAGGACAAGCTTCCTGCCGGCAAGAACAGTAAGGCGCCGACCAAAAGAAATCCGACGATAAATTTGATGAGTGCACGAAGCGCAAGCGTCATAAGAAACCTCCTTTGAGGGCAAGTTGCTTTTTTAAGATATTTCGATATCACATGATGGCCACCGCGTCATTCTTTTCTTTTTGAAGTACGATTGTTTATCATCGATTAGCTCCTGATGTTTCGCCACGAAACAAGGGACAAAAGCATCGTGTGCGATAACACAAAACCAGTATCCTCGCTTCGCATCGCGTCCTCCATCCCTCGGAATCCGCATCAAAATTCTTACCGATTCGATGGATGTGCCCCCTCGGGCTTACGCTTTTCGTGCTTCTGCGCCAGCACCTGCTTCATGATCCAAAACTGCAGGCATTGGGGCAACAGATTCAGCATCAAAAGCAGAGGATTGCGGTTTATGCTGTAGGCAAACCGCGGTGTCCGCTTTCGTAGAATCCGCCGCACGGCTTCGGCGATCCGTTCGGGCGCAATGCTCCTTGCCTCGATTCGATTGACAATGCGCTGAAAGCGCTCGGCATGGCAGGTATACAGCGTCGTCTTGCAGCAAAATCGATCGAGCGCCTCGGTAGAGTCACCAAGCATCCCCGTGGTAACCGCGCCGGCGCGCAAAACGCTGACCGCGATGCCCCGTAATTGCAGCTCCATGCGCAAAGAATAGGCATAGTTGTCAAGCGCACTCTTGGTCACGGCATACAGCCCGGTAAACGGGAGCGGATCCAGCGGAGCAAGCTCACTTGTGGTGATCACGATGCGCGAGCCGTCTCTCAAAAGCGGCAAAAAGATCTTGTTAACAAGAAACACACCGCCGAGATTGATTTTAAAAATTCGTTCAAACGCCGCGCTGTCGATTTCAACCAAGGAATCCAAGCAATAGATTCCGGCAAAATGAATCACAGCAAACAGGGTATCGGTCAGCGAGGATACTTGTTCGAAGGCACGTGCTACACTGCTCTCGTCGGTCAGATCCGCCTCAATTGGCAGGATATCCTCTTCCTCGGTGCCTACGGTCTTATCCAACGCAAACACACGGAATCCGCTGTCCTTCAACCTTTTGGCGGTGGCTCTGCCCATACCGCCGTAGGCACCGGTCATCAATACCGAAGGCTTCATCTCTGGCACCGTCCTTTCCAAGCTGTGCGGTTACTGCACATATACCGTTTTTCATGGGTATCCCTCGCGAAGCTTCGCCGCGATCGGCCATATCCCACGTTTTCAGCATCATTATATCACACCGAGCGTCGGCTTTCAATAGGCAATCGCGAAGTAACAATCTTCGATTCTCGTATTTGACCGTATTTCTGTCAGGCTTTCCCTGTTTTTTTGGTTTTCCGTCTTGCATTTGTTGCAAGAATATGGTATAATAATAGATCGAAATCAAATGGATCTGCGAGGATTAGCCATGAAAGATAAATTAGATGCTTTGCTCCGGGAAGGAGCCGCCAACATTCAAGCAGCCAAAACCGAAGCCGAGCTTCAGGACGTCAAGGTCGCGCTTCTCGGCAAACAGGGTAGCATTACCGAACTGCTCAAAGAAATTCCCAAGCTGGATGTCTCGCTCCGCCCCGAAATGGGTAAGGCTGTCAACCAAGTCAAGAATCTTCTCTCCGAGCAAATTGAAGGACGCCGCGAGGAGCTCAAGCTCAAGGCCTCCGAAATCTCGCCCGACTTCGACTGCACCATTCCCGGCATCGAGCCGCCCATCGGCGGTCTGCACCCTATCACGCAGATGTGTTACGACCTGAACGATGCCTTCCGTTCCATGGGCTTTGAGGTCTTCTCGGGTCCCGAGATTACAAGCGAATATTATGCGTTTGACAATCTGAACTTCCCCCCCAACCATCCCGCCCGCGAAAGCATGGATACCTATTGGTTAGAGGGACACGATAGCGGCAGTGCCAGCGACAAGCTCTGTCTGCGCCCCCACCTGACCGGTGACAGCGTGCGCTATATGCAGACACATAAGCCGCCTTACCGCTTTGTCTATCCCGGCCGTGTTTACCGTAACGAAACCACCGATGCCCGTCATGAGCGCGCTTTCTTCCAGTATGAGGCGCTCATTGTAGACAAGGACTTCACCTATACCGCCGGTAAGGTCATGATCAAGAGCATTCTTTCGAAGGTGTTCGGTCAGGACGTTCCGGTTCGTATGCGCGCCGGCTTCTTCCCCTTTGTCGAGCCGGGCTTTGAAATCGACATGGGCTGTCTTGTCTGCGGCGGCAAGGGCTGCAGCGTATGCAAGCATGTCGGTTGGATCGAAATTATGCCGGGCGGTACGCCGCATCCCAACGTTCTTCGTGCGGCCGGACTCGATCCGGATGAATATACCGGCTTCTATGTCAATATCGGTCTCGACCGTCTTGTCATGATGCGCTACGGAGTGGACGATGTTCGTCTGTTCCACAGCACCGATCTCCGCTTCTTAAAGCAGTTCCATTAAGGAGGATCCAAACCATGAAAGTATCGCTGAATTGGATCAAGGATTATGTAACGCTTCCCGACGACATGGATCTTACCCGTCTGGCCTATGATCTGACCATGTCGACCGTTGAGGTTGAGGGCGTGGAGCATTTGGCCGAACGGTTTGAGAAAATCGTGGTCGGTGAAATCCGCGAGGTTCTGCCTCACCCCAATGCCGATAAGCTCCGTGTATGCAAGGTTGACATCGGCACCGAGGATATCAAGGACATCGTCTGCGGCGGCAGTAATCTTGCTGTCGGAATGAAGGTTGTCGTTGCCTGCCCCGGCGCTATGGTTCGCTGGCACGGCGAGGGAGAACCGGTTGAAATCAAGAACGCCAAGCTCCGCGGTGTGCCGAGCTTTGGTATGATCTGTGCCTCAACCGAGGTTGGCCTTGCGGACCTGTTCCCGTTGACCGAGGAGCATGAGATTATGGATCTCTCGGCCTTTGACTGTGTCGCCGGTATGCCGCTCGCTACCGCGCTGGATCTTGATGATATCATTCTCGAAATCGACAATAAGTCGATGACCAACCGTCCCGATTTGTGGGGACACTACGGCATTGCCCGTGAGCTGGCTGCACTGTACGATTTGCCGCTGACCACCTTCCCCGCCTATGAAGTCCCGACCGACGAGGTCTACGATGTTCGCATTCTTGACACCGAGCGCTGCCCGCGCTATATCGGCTCCCGTATCGAGGGACTGTCGGTCAAGCCCTCTCCCTTTGCCATGCAGAGCCGTATCTGGCGTGTCGGTATGCGTCCCATCAATGCGCTGGTCGACGTGACAAACTATGTTATGCTGGCCACCGGACAGCCCACACACGTCTTCGACTCCAACCACATTGTCAACCACATTGAGGTGCGCCGCGCCGCAGAGGGCGAAGCACTTCAGCTTCTTAATGACAAGGAGTTAGCGCTTTCGGCCGACGATCTTGTCATTGCCGATGCCGAGGGTGCCGTGGCCCTGGCCGGCGTTATGGGCGGTGCCAAGGACTCGGTGCTTCCCGAAACCAACAGCGTCATTCTTGAGGTTGCCAACTTTGAGTCACGCGGCGTCCGCCGCACGGCTCTGCGCTACGACAATCGTACCGAGGCGTCCTCCCGTTACGAAAAGGCCATCGATCCCGAGCGTTGCGATCAGGCGCTTTCGCTCGCCATGCAGCTCTTTGCCGAGCTCTTCCCCGCGATGAAGGTCACCGCCTTCTGCGACAGCTACCCGACCGTTGCCGAGCCCAAGACAATTGACGTCGAATTCGAGTGGCTCGACCGCCGTCTCGGCAAGCGCATTCCGCAGGAGATTGTTGCCAAAAAGCTTGGCACGATGGGCTTTACGGTAACCTTCACCGAAACGGGAATGCATATCGTTGTCCCCTCCTGGCGTGCTACCGGCGATGTCTCGATTAAGGCCGACATCATGGAAGAGGTTGCCCGTATGTACGGCTACGAGAATTTCGAAGCCACGACCATCACCACCTCCTTCGACGGTGCTATCAACCAGCGCGAGGTCGATCTTGTCCGCCGCGTCAAGGAATATCTGGCTTTCCGCTGCAATATGCAGGAGATCTTCACCTATCCCTGGATGACCGATGAGTTTGTCCATGCGCTCTTCCCCTCAACCGACGGTATGCTGGCGCTGGCAACACCGCCTGCTCCCAATGAGCGCTTCATCCGTTCCTCGCTTCTTCCCAATATTTGTAAGGCGATCGTTCGTAATGAGCGCAACTTTGAAGAATTTGATATTTTCGAAGAAGCGCAGGTCTTCCTCGATACCGAGTACACCACAGCCTACGAAAACGAAGCCCTTCCTTGCCAGAAGAAGCATCTCGGCTGCGCCTTTGTCGGAAGCTCGGATCACATTGTTTCGCTCTTCCGCCGCGCCAAAGGCGTCATTGGCATGATGCCACGTTACACACATATGGAAGGCTTCACCTTCGAAAAGACCGAAAAGCCCGGATGGGCCGATGAAACCGTTTGGCTCAATATCTGCCTCGACGGTAAGAGAATCGGCGACATTGCCCTGCTTTCGAAGAAGGCGGCGCTTGCCTGCGGCATTAAGGTGCTTTCGGCGGTGCTGGTTGAGCTTGACATGGATGCCTTCCGTCCCCTGCGCTCGCGCACCAACCGTTTTGTCCGTGTTCCCGAATTCCCGGTAAACGATTACGACCTCTCCTTCCTGGTTGACGCCATGGTCAAATGGGACGAGATCTACGCCTGTGTCATGGGTAAGAAACATGAGCTTCTGAAGGATGTTTCCTTTGTGGATGAATACAAAGGAAAACAAATCCCGCAAGGCAAAAAGTCGATTACCATCCGTCTGGCCATCGGCTCGGATGAAAAGACGCTCACCGGCAGCGAAATTGAGGCCGTCGCCCACAACGTGGTCAAAAAGCTGACCAAGCAGTTGAGCGCCGACATTCGTTCCATGTAATCCCAATACAAAGAAATCCCCTTCGCCGCATCATCACGGCGAGGGGGATTCGTTTATGTCGCGATATCGTTTTTTGCGGTCATTGCCTCGGTCAAGGCTTGATAGAGCTGCTCGGTTTCGGATTCAGAGGCCGCTCCGATGACCACGATACCACCCTGCTTCAAGGTCAACACAAGGCAGGGCGTCACATCGGTATACGTATAACGGCGGTAATGACCGAACTCTTCGTTCGAAAACCAACCCAAGAGAAGACGAGGGGAGCCAAAGCCGTTGACGCGCTCACCCGTTACCCCGTCCGCACGATAGACAATGGTGTCGATATCATCGAGCGCAATGGTCAAGCCGCGATCATAGGTCGCTTCGACCGAGACGCCATTCGCGTCTATCCGACAGATTATCTCACCGGTAAAGCAAAGGATAAAGCAAGCGATAAGCACCACCGAAATCAAACAGGCTGTCCACACCTTCGTACGCTTGTTCAAGGGCTTGATCGGAGTGATTTCCTTCGAGAAGGTTCCCTCGCGGCGCTGCTTCCGTGCGTAACCGTAGGAATACAGCGTCGTTGCCAGCACAGCCCCCAAAAGAGACACGGCAAACAAGCCGACAAAAATCGACTCGGGGAAAAAGACACCAAGCAAGGAGAGAATCCCGACTGCGACAAATACCTTGCCGCCAAAGCGATGGGTTTTCTGCCAGTTCTCGGCATTTTGCATCGTCCAGGGCAGTCTTATGCCAATGGTACGGTTCGGCGTACACTTCGGTAAATAATTACCGATCAGAAGCATCAGAAGCCCCATAAGGATTCCGGCGAAAGACGAGGGACGAAGGGGCAGATTCAACACGAATGCTACGGTCATTGCGCCGCAATACAGCGAAAGGATCGGCATAATCCAGAACACCAACCGCATGACCTTGGGGCTCTGCCCTCGCTTACGGTTATCCCATTTGGTCACCGCTAAGCAAATTCCATGCATAAGCAGCAGAAACAGCGGCACAAACCGTAACATACGAAGTGCCGAAAGTGCGGCATCAGCCGCCGCTTCGCTTTCCCAACGATTCCCTGCCATATCGGCAAACCATCCGTCAAGCACAAGGAACAGCAAGGTCGGAAGCAGGATCAGAACAGAGGTCAGAAACCATCGGATATTTTCACGTTTCATACGGATCGTTTTCTCCTTTCAAATCGCTCACAAAGAGAAGAATCTCCTCTAAAACCGAGGCATTCAGCTCATAAAAAATAAATTTTCCTTCACGCGTATCGCGGATGAGATCCGCCTCCTTCAGCACCGAAAGATGCCGCGAGATCGAGGCACCCGTTACCGCAAAATGTGCCACAATGTCCCCTGCCGACCGCCGACCGCTTTTGAGAAGATGCAGGATATCCCGTCGGATGGGATCCGAAAGTGCGCGCAGTGTCTGTTGTAATCCCACAGGTTGCTCCTTTCTCATTTAACATTTAGCCTAATTGTTAAATATAGGATATCACATATTCCCGGTTTTGTCAAGAAGAAAATTTTCAGAAAATATTACCGGATTATGCCATACCGCTTTCCTCCGACTTGACAGCGTGACCGCTTCATGATATAATTATTAAAAGGAAGGAAAGGAGGCCGCCATGTTCGACATCATCGGGCGCTGGAACCGCGCTACCGTATACGCCGCAACCGTTGACCGCGAATCCTATTCGCAGGTTATGAAGCTATGCAACACCGAGGCGCTTCGTCACAGCGTCATTCGTATGATGCCCGATATGCATGCCGCCGAAGGCTGCACCGTCGGCACCTCCATGACCTTCGGCGATTCGCTCAATCCCTCCTATGTCGGCGGTGATATCGGTTGTGGGATGCTGGTCCACCGTTTGTCATCGCCTCTCACCGATTTTGAAGCACTTGACCGTCTCATCCGACAGGAAATTCCTTCCGGTGCCGCGATTCGTCGTACAGACTCCCCCGCCTATCGCACCCTTCCGATCGATACCATGACCTGCTTTTCCGCCCTGGCTCACGATACGATTGCCCGTTCGCTTGGCACACTGGGCGGCGGCAATCATTTTATTGAAATCGACCGCGATTCGCAGGGACGGCAGTATCTTGTCATCCATTCGGGCAGCCGCCGTCTCGGGCGCGATGTAGCACGCTATCACCGCGAGCAAGCCTTCTTCTTGCATCATGAAATCAGCGAGGAGGAGGTTCGCAAACATAAGCTGAAGGTTACCGACATCCGTTCGAATGTCCGTCCCGACGAATGCTTTCTTTTCGGGCGGCGCCTTCTGCATTATCTTGACGATATGGCAGTCGCGATGGCCTATGCCGATCTCAACCGCCGTATCATCGGCCAAACCATTTTGCAAGGGATGTCGCTGACCGCCGATTTCTCCTTCACAACGGTTCATAATTATGTCGATACCGAAGCGAAAATCCTTCGAAAAGGTGCCGTTTCGGCCAAAAACGGCGAAACCCTTCTGATCCCCATCAATATGCGCGACGGCAGTCTTTTGTGCATCGGCAAGGGGAATCCCGACTGGAATCAAACCGCACCGCACGGAGCAGGACGGGTTATGAAGCGATCGGAGGCCAAGGAGCGCTTATCCCTCGATGAATACCGAAGTGAGATGGACGGCATCTTTACCACATCGGTCAATCAGAACACCCTCGACGAATCGCCGATGGCCTACCGTCGCATTGACGATATTCTCGACACCATTGAGCCCACCGTTTCGGTGGAGGACATTCTGACACCTGTCTATAATTTTAAGGCAAGTAAGCTTGACACCGACGAAGAAACTGCTGACGACGAGGACTAAAACACAGAAATACCGAGATCGGAGAACGTTATGCACTATATTGTGCTCGACATGGAATGGAATCAGCCCGTATGCCGCGAAAAAACCGTACGCAAGCCCTTTCCGCTATACGGAGAGGTGGTACAGATCGGAGCGGTCAAGCTTGACGACGAATTTCAGGAAATCGACGCCATTAAGCTGATGGTGGCCCCCCGTTTTTACACCAAAATGCACCGCAAGGTTGCGGCGCTTACGCACATTAAAACCGAGGATCTGAAAAACGGTCTCTCCTTCCCCGAGGCCTTTGCCCACTTCCGCACCTTCTGCGGTGACAGCTTTGCCTTTCTGACCTGGGGCAGCGATGACATTCCCATGCTGCGGGACAATCTGCTGCTTTGGCATATCGATCCCGCCTGGATTCCCACCTGCTACGATGTTCAGCCGATTTACGACCACCAGATCACCAAGGAATCCCGTCAGCACTCGCTCAGCTCAGCCATGGCCACGGTCGGTGAGCCTCCCTTTGATGCCCATGATGCACTGAACGATGCCCGCAGTACCGCTTGCGTCTGCCGTCATCTCGACATGATTCGCGGCATGGAGGATTACCGCCTTCTGACCGAAAACCGCGGGGAACCGAATCCCGGTGTCACCTATCCGACAAAGGCTGACGCCCGCCGCGATCCTGCTGTGTCCTCCTTTCCTTGTCAGGTCTGCCACGAAACGGTCGTCTGCGACAAATGGCTCTTATTTGAGCCGATGCGTCAGCTTTCGCTTGCTACCTGTCGTTGCGGCACGCCATATTTTGTCCGTCTGCGCTTTCACCGAAATACCGATCAGACCGTACGTGTCACCCGCCATCTCTGTTTGTTAGACGAGGAGCATCTTTCCTATTTTGAAGCCAAGCAGAAGGAAAAAGCCGAGCATGACCGCCTGCGCAAGCGTGCTAAAGCGCGTCATAAGCGCGTCCGCAAGCCAATCGAGGAGCCGACAACATAATCCGTATACCCATGTCTTAAAAAGGAGTACGAGCCTCTCTGCCCGTACTCCTTTTTCTGTCGGCCGGGGAAATCCCCCGCTGTTGCTTTTGTTTTATTGCCATCCGCGCTCAATAGCCAAGATCGGCATCGATCAAAATAATCTCAAAATCCGCCCCCATCGGCTTACACCACTGCACCGACAGGGCACAGCAGATACGCTCCGGACTGTTACAATCATAACAGCGATCCCCCTTGACGGCACACGGTGTCTTTCGCCCGAGGCGCTTAGCGTTACGCGGTGCCGCGACATTCCGTGCACGGTGAAGAGCACTTTCGTAATCCTTGGCGATCTTGTTGCGGCCAACCACCAGATAAACCGTTTCATGGCCGTAAAGAATCGCCGCAACACGGTTACAGCGGCCGTCAATATTCAGAATCTCGCCGGTTTCCGCCAAGCCGTTGACCGACGACACATAGACGTCGGCGGCATTGGCTAAGGCACGCACCTCGGTCACGCTCTTGCCCTCAGGCATACGCTGATGCCACCACACGGTATTATGCGCCGCCAAGGCATCGTAAAGTCCGATCTCCTCCAGCGTCATCGAACCGCCCATACCGACCGTTTTGCCGTCAATGGCATCGTTTAGATATGCCACCGCCTCCTCAGGCGTAGCAAACACCGATACGCGGTATCCCTTTTCTCTCAAATTCCGGCAAACCGTTGTCATAGACATTTGATGCTTCTCCTTCTCCATCCGATACGCTTTTTCTTCAGTATACACCGTTTTTGTAAGACTGTCAAGCAACCGATAAGAAAACCGACAGATTTCTCTGTCGGTTTTCTTCGGTATCAGACCGTTTTTACTTCTTCATAATCTTGATGATCGCCACAATGACAACAATCGCAATCAGCGCAGCGGCTACGATCAGGATAATGGCAATGGGATTCACCGGGGCAGGCTCGGCATCCCCGCTGCCCTCATTCGTCTGCACGTCGGTGGTAACGGTCGTGTCGACAACCGGAGCCTCGGTCGTGACATCGGGCTCGGTCACAACAGGCTTCTCGGTTGTGACCGGCTTGGTTTCGGGCTCTGTTTCGGGGGTCAGGCTCTTCTCGGTCGAGGTGATATCAAAGGAGTAGAAGCGCACCCAGTCAATAAACTCCGAATTATTGACAAAGTAGATGCAAACATAAACCTCACTCTTACCCTCAACCTCTTTGTCGAGCTTCCAGGTATGATTCTTCTTCTGAACCATGCCGCTGGCGCCGTCAACAGGGGTATCGGTTTCAAAGTTGAAATCGTCGGTTTCCTTGACATAAACACCGAACTTGTTACCGACAGGAGGTTGACCCCAGTCGTAAACACTGGCGTACGACTTCAACGTCATGCCCTTGAAGACATTACCCTCGGTCGCGGTAAACTTATAAATAACATACGAATCCTGACCGTTGACCGTGGAAGCCAGGATGTTACCGTCTGCCGTGTTCGGGAAGGGAGCGATTTGTACGTTTTCGACCTTATAGGCATCCAGCATTTCAGGAGTGACATCCTTCGTCGGCTCCATCGTGCTGATGTCAGCATAGGCCGAAAGGTTGGGTGTGTTGGCGCTTGCCATGAGGGCCATCGTAAGAGAGAGAATCGCAATCAGGGCCAATAACGCGGAAAGCTTTTTCATAATCATTACCTCTTCATTCTGATATGGTATTCTACAGCAGTCGATCCATTAACCGACAACCGAAAGAATTCTTTGATAGTCACCGTAATATTCGGGGCAATAGGTAATCGTAATTTCAGTACCTGGCTTGAAAACGCGAATCATATCGCTGGTTGTCATCGATCTGGCATAATAGGCCTTTTCGCCGTTAAAGCTGATCGAGGTCGTGTAGGCCTGATACTCCAGCTCGTACACCGTACCGTCCTCAAATTCAATCAGACCGTTTGAGGTGTCGGCGTCGGTCGAATCGGGCGCGGTGAAGGACTTGATCACACCGGTCTTTTTGCCGTATACGGCATCACAGGTCAGGAGATTGCCCTTCTCATCAAAGGTCAGCTTGACATAATCACCGCCCTCGGGACGCTTATCGGTCGTCTCCTCCGAGCCCTCCATGCGGCGGGTAAAGGTTGCCTTGGTGCCGCAGGGGATGGCAATATATCTGGCATAGCCGGAGGTCGAAACATCCTGTACGATCAGTTGAATCTCACCGTTGCCGTATTTGTAAACACGGCCCTCGAGTTCGGTTACGTTCATCGCCTGCTCATATTCAGCTTCGACGGTGAAAAGAACCTTTCCTTCCTCATTGGTCGTCTTGGCGTCCGCTGCCGTGGAGGGCTCCAGACGGAAGACATTCCATTCATCGGTCTTGACAACATGATAGCTGCCCGGCTTCAGACCGGTAAAGGTCATGGTGGCCATGCGGGCGACCGAGCTGAACTGATACGTGGAGGAAAGCTTGAAGGTAACCGAAGTATCCGAAATCTCTCGGATGGTAATAACAGCCGATGTCGTTTCGGAGCGGAGCTTCACCGAAATCGGAAGGGTACCGAGCTGGCCCTCGCCGGTGACTGCATAGGTGATAGGCAGAAGCTTGGCCGTCTCGGTCGATGCCATCTGCGAGGCTTCGGTATGGAGGCCCATAGAAATCAGCTCGCCGAGAGCATTCGAAACCGCATTCTCACCCTTATTCTTGGTCACATAGCCCTGAAGCAGACGTTCAGCCTCTTCGCGAGCCGAGATCCAGAGGTTCATCTTACGGGCATCCCCTACCGTGAAGGTAACACCGTTCTTCTGACCGGTAGTATTGGTAAAGGGACGGTAGGCAATCATCGCCTTGATCGTAGCCTGCGAGGTACCGCCGGCCTTGATCTTGAGCGTGACATAGTATTCGCTCTCACCCTTGGTTTGAGCGGTGATATCAAAGCGCTGGAGGCTGTGCTTATCAAAGCTGTGAGCCTGCGATCTGTCGTACGTGAAGGTACCGACATACTCGCTCGTATCGGCGGTTTTACCGACATAGACCTTGATATTGCTGTTGCCGGTCAGATAGGCTTCGAGGTCAAAATAGATACCGTTCTCAAACGCGGCGCCGTTATCGGTAATGCGATAGGTGATCGAGCCCTCCTTAGAGGCATTGACCAACTGAATCACACCGTGGGAGGGATTGAAGCTGACATTATCGTATGCCACCACACCGTGTGCTTCGCTCAGAAGCGCCTCGTTATAGGCGGCATCACGGTTATAGTCAACATTCAGCAGACTGATATCATAGTGAGCCGGAAGGGTGGCGGGGCGGCTGTTCAGCTCCTCATCGAGCGTTTTCAGCATACCGGCCGTTCCGTACTCGGTGCTATCATTGAAGAACGTGATAAAGTTAACGCCTGCCTCATACACCTTGGAGAAGGAGAGATCGAACTCCGCAGGATCATGGAGCGAGGACATCTCAAAGTTACAGAAGCCGGTCTTACCGTAGGCAACGCGGTACTGGTAGAAGCGGATATCATCAATCGCGGAGAATTCCTCGCTGGCCTCATAGAAGCCGGTACCGATGCCCGATTTCCAACCCGAAATACGGAGATCACCGTGCGAGGGGGTCTGATCGATCCACTGAACGGTATGCGAGAAGATGTTATTACTCGTCAACGAGGTCGGATAGGTAACCTTGCCGTTGTTGACAAGGATCGGATCCGAGCCATAGGCAGCGTTATACTCATTGGCCAAGGCCTGCACATAACGAGCCTGATACTCGTTCATCCACTTCTTTTCCTCATAGGAGAGGCCGTCGGTGGGATCCAGGGTAATACCATCGGCCTTTGCGGCCGCAATCACACTCGGATTGAAGTCACCGCCGTCGATCGTGCCCATCGTATAGAACTTCGACTGCGGCAGCGGTCCCTTATAGACAACACTATGCTCAAGCAGTGTGCTGACCTGACCGGTATACAAGCCGCTGGAGCGGAAGCCGTACAGATAGCGTGTCACACCGTCCCACAGGGAACGAATACGGGCTAACTGCGCCTTCAGCAGCACCTCGTTACCCCACGAGCACCACTGTGTATTGCCGTAGGAGTTGGGCGTCGAATCGACCCATTCGCCGGTCAGACTGTTATACAACACCTGTCCGTACTTAACATCCGAGAAGAAGCCGCCGAGACCGTCGGCCACATCATAAGGAGCCGTCCAGCTCAGCGTGGGCATCAGCTGGAGATCCATATTGTGTTCGGCTGCAACATTGATAAAGGATACCACATCGGCAAGAAGAACCTTATCTGTGTCAACCATATAATTGACCTTGAACATCAAGCCGAGCTGATAATTGTCGTATTCATAGGCCGAAAAGTCTGCAATATGGCCCTTGGCGGTATCAACCGAGCCTGCGCTATGGAGATACAGGCGAAGCGAGCCATCGATTCCCTGCTTTTCCAGGGAAGCAAAGAAATCGGTATAGCCCCAGACATTGGCAATGGCAAAGGGCTTGTCGTCAGCGCTGACGATCTTTACCGTTACCTGTGAAGGATTCGAAAGATCGGAACGCTTCACAGCGATAAAATAGTGGTTGGGGGAGGAGGAAATCTGCTCATAGGTGCGGAAATACGTTTCCTTACCGTCTACATAAACGGTATAACCGAAGGCCTCGATATTGGACTCATGAACCTCTTCGATTTCAAGCATCACCAGCTCTTCGCTGCCGCCGTCACCAAAATTCATCGTCCATTCTGCCGAAGAGCCCTTGCCGGCAAAGCGCCAGACCTTGAAGGTTTCGGACAGCGTACCGGTGGCGGCCGTCATGGTTTCCTGTTTCACATTGCCGGACAAAGCCAAGCCATGCTTGGTAGCGGCAAGCTCGTCACCGGCACGGATCGAGTCGGAAACGATTGCTTCATATTCCGAAAGATCAATACGATCATTTCCCATATCGGTGGTATCCTCCGTTCCGCTGGATGGGGCTCCTGTTCCCTGATCCAACACCAGGACAACGCCGATCGCCATCATGGCAATACTGATCACAAGAAGTATCAGGAGAGCCGCAATTTTTTTAGATTTATTATCTTTCATCATCGATCATTCCTTAATCGTAATTTGGAGAACTCGTTGATATTCTCCGTAGTATTCGGGACAGTATTTAACATCTACCGTCTTGCCAACCAACAAGGCTTTCAGAGCCTCGTCGGTAAAGGTCTTTGCGGCCGCCGCGCTGTCTCCGTCTACGATTCTCGTGGTGTAAGCGAGATATTCCAGCTCATATACCTGACCGTTATCCAGCGTAATTCTGGCATTTTCGGTATGGATATCGGTATAATCGGGCGCGGTATAGGCGGTAACCTTGGCCGTTACCAGACCATAGGTGGAAACGCATTTGACAGCCTTGCCCTCCTCGTTCATGGTCAGCACCACATAGTCTCCGTTCTGCGGAGAGGCTTCCTCGGTTTCGGACGACCGGTCGGCGGAACGTAACAGCTCGCAGCCGGCTGCCAATTCAAAGGGCATGGAAGACGAATACTGCGAAATCGCAGGATCCTGTACAAGCAGGTAGACAAGGTTGCCGTTTTTAGAAACCACGCGGCCGGATATCGTTTCCTTCTTCACGATTTCGGTGCCGTAATCGACCGTAACCGTAAACGAAAGCGAGCCGTTTTCGACAGCAAGCGTACCGGCGCTGTCCTTCTTGAGCTGATACCGATTGAAGGCCACCTTGGTAAGGGAATAATTCCCTTCCTCAAGATCACGGAAGGTCAGCGTTACCTTTCTGGCAAACTCACTGAATTGGTAATTCGAGGAGAAGCTCATCTCGGCGCTGTGGTTACTGAGCGAATGGATCGTAATCTGAGCGATCTTTTGGTTTCCAACCACAGCATCAATCGGCAGCGTGCCAAGCGTACCCTCCGCGTTTACCGAGAAGGTAGCGGGAAGCACCTTGGAAACGGCTTGGCTCAGATACTGATAGGCGGTTACATACAGTCCCTTGTCCATCAGCTCTCTTGCCGCCGCGGTCGTTGTATCCTCACTGCCGCCATTCTTGGCGAGGTAGCGATCCAGCATATTGTTTGCCAGACGCTCATTCTGAATCCAGAGGGCGGTCAGACGCATATCGCGACGCGTCAGGGTGCTGACATCGTTCAGCTGGCCGGTTGTTTCGCCAAAGAGCGAATAGACCTCAACCGACTTGAGCTTGGCGCCGACCGCAAGAGTAACCTTGACATAATATTCGGTTTGACCCTTGCTATCCTTCAGCGCATTGAACTCGGTTCCATTATAGGAATTGACATAGTTACTGCCGCCGCTCGGCTTGCAGGTACCGCAGGCAGCAAGACGATCCGGTGCGGGACCGGCCGATACCACAACCGTACCCTTCGTCTCGGTAAAGAGGCGGAGGCCATGTGCAAAGGCATCGCCGCCATCGGTGATACGGAAGAGAATGGTACCGCTTTCGTTCCCGGTCGGCTTCAGGTAGCCGTTAGCAGCATCAAAGGTAACGCCCTCCATCGAAACAACATCGTAACGGGTTGCCCAATCGGAGACCGTGGTGTCACGGTTAAAGTTCGCGTCGAGAAGCGGGCGGTCATAGTGTACGGTGGAATAGGTCGCGGCTTCTTCGTCGATCGAATCCAGCGACTTGAGAATACCGGACGTATTGAACTCGCTCTTATCGTTGAACAGCGTCATATATTCAAAGCCAAGCTCATACGCCTTTCGCATCAGGTCGTACAGGTCGCGGGAGCGGCTGTAGGTGACCTCAAAATTGACCGTACCGACGCGGCCGTAGGAGGCCTTGTACTGATAGAAGCGAACATCGTCCCAATACATATCCTCCGAGCTGGAGTACATGCCATAGCCGACACCCGATTTCCAACCGCTGATCAGCATATCATCGTTAGAGGGATGACGCTCAACCCACTGAACACCGTGGGTAAGGATATGATCGGAAAGCTGGTAGGTGGGATACACCACACCGTCCTTGGAAACCAGAATTGCCTCACTGCCGAGCGCCTTCTGATACGCCGTGGCAAGGTTCTGATTGTAATCGGCATGATGCTTGATCATCCACATCTTTTCCTCGCGGGAAAGACCGTCGGTAGGATCGAGCGTTACGCCATCGGCCTTCGCCATCAGAATCATACCGGGGTTGAAGTCGCCGCCGTCAAGCTCATTGTGCGGAATATCGGTACTGGTGCCAAGCGCCTTATAGCAAACGCCATGCTCCATGACAATCGCGGCCAAGCCATCGTACAGGCCGCCTGCGCGATACTGGGCAAGCAGGCTTTGCATACGGCTGAAGATCTGCGTCAGCTTGGCGGCACACGCTTGATTCAGCACGGTACTGCCGGAGGTAACCCAGGTCGTGGAGCCATAGACATTGGGGATCGAAGGATAATACCGACCGGTCTGACTGCTATAGGATACCTGCTGATACTTGGCATCGGTAAAGAGTCCGCCCTGGCCGTCGGCCACATTGGGCTGTCCCCAATAGATCGTCGGCATAAACTGCACATTCATGTTGTGCTTGGCGGCCAAGGCCAGCTGCTCGGTTATTGTCCCAACCGCAGCATCCACCGTACTGTTCATGTAGTCGCTCTTGAAGAGCAGACCCATACGGTACAAGTCATAGTCATACCCGGCGAAATCCTCAACATGCTGTCTGGCAAGGTCCAGCGAGGCGGCGCTGTGGAGATATACCTTCACCGCCGTTTCCAAACCCTCGCGCTCGAGAGCACCGTAAAAATCGGTATAGGCGGCCACCGAGGCGATGGCAAAATCGCTCTTGCTTGCGCTTTCGATGCGCACGGTCACCTGCGAAAGATCGTCGATATCGGCACGGTTGAGCCAAATATAATAGGTATTCGGTGCCGAAGCAATCTGACGGTAGGTGCGGAAATAGACCGCTTTGCCGTCCACATAGACGGTATAGGCCAGCGTTTCTTCGTTTTCACGATGAATTTCGGTGACCGCCAGCAGAATGGGATCGTCGCCGTTTTCGGGAATCGGACGGCTCCAATCCATCGTCCATTCCGCGGACGCCTGCTTACCGTCAAAATGAAGCACGGTGTAGTCCTCGGAAATCGTACCGGTCGCGGCATTCAGCGTGCCAACCGCCGTGCTGTTCAAGGTCAAGCCGTGCGTTTTATCGTTGGCATACAGCCGATCGGCAATGGCTGCGGTCAGTTGACTCGGATCTATCATATTGTCCTCCAAATCAGGGTCGGATGGCGGCGCGGTGCTCCCGTTTGTTGTCGTATCGGTGGGATCGTTCGGCGTTCCGGTCGAAGCGCTGTTTCCGGGGAGAAGCATCACGACCGCGATACCGATGATCGCCACACAGGCAATCAGGGTAGCGAAAAGTGCCGCCAACATTGCGGTTTTTTTCTTTTCCATAAATGATAGGAAACCCTTTTGGGAAAAAGTGCATTACTTTGATTGTTGCGTTTTGGTTGCCTTCTTAACGACAATCGAAGATACCACAGCCGTAAGTACTACGGCAAGGGTGGCGCCGACAGCCGTCAGGATAAGAGGCAGATTCGACTTGGAAGAGGCACCGGAGGAGGGATGATTTCCGGTAGTGGGAGCCGAGGTATTTGCCGCCTCGTCGTCGGTAATCTTCACTTCCATAATGCGAGTATCGGAGCGCGTACCGTTTTGGGCTTTGACCGTAAAGGTATACGTGCCGGCAGCAGTCGGTGTACCGGTAAGCACACCGTCGGTCAGCGTGATACCGTCGGGAAGCGCACCTTCCACCACCGACCAGGTCAGCGAATCTGCCTGTGTGTAATGCTTCAGTGCGACATTCAATGCCTTTCCCACCTCACCCTGCGTCGACGCATTAAAGGAAAGAATCGGCGTATCGTACGCGCCAAGCACTGCCGCAACAGTTTGTGCATAAAGGCGAACCGAGAAATCGTTGGGATGGTTCTGATTACCGCCCACAAGCGCAAAGTCGCCCTTGATGCCCAATGCATGACAATACACAGTATTGAGCGGAGCCACCGCAATATTCAGATCGGTGCGGTTCTTCTGAATGTTATAATATTCAGTCTCAAAGCTACTGAGCTGCATATTATTCTTTTCATAGGCCATCATGTTTGGCAGCATCGAGGAAAGCAGCACGAATTCTGCCTTCGGCACCGAGGCAAGAATCGTATCCATAATCCCTTCGATGCGGTCGCCGTGCTGATTGGCAGGGCACCAATACTCATTCATGCCAAAGCCGATCGTTACCAGATCCGGCTCGGAGGAGATAACGCGGTCTACCATGTCATGGATGCAATCCATGATCGTATTGGAGCCACCGACACCCCAGTTTACAACCGTGATGTCGTCGTAACCGTAGGCAGTTTTGAGAGCCTCGCACAAAAGCTTCGGCCAAGTGGGCATATACGGTGCAAAATTTACCACACAGGTGATCTGCTCGCCGTTTACGCGGTAAGAAGGATCGTTCAAGCCACTGGTTGTATAACCAACCGTAATGCTGTCGCCGAGGACGGCAATGGTCACCGGCTCTTTGTTTTCCAGCTTGGCCTTGACCTTAGTAAGGCGGTCGAGCTCGCTCTGGGGAATTGTGCCGGTATAGGTATCGCTTGTCGTATAGGAGATGGCAAGATAATACTTCGGCAGGACATTGTTATCGGTAATCAAAGCACCGCCGTTGCCATCGTTAAGCTGATGAGAATAGGATAAATCGGCCTCGTTGCAGTAGGCGCTGCGGGGCATGACAGGAATTGAGGTGTTTTCGGTCAATGCAATGCCCTTATCGGTCATCACATAATCTTCGCCTTCCTTGTACTCGGTTTTCAGATCGAAGCTGCGTACCGAGATCATGCTGTCGGGCTTATACAGCAGAACACCGCCCTGGGTGTTTCCGTCACCGTCCACATAGAAAACTGTCAGTTCCTGAAAGACGGCATCACCGGCCCACGTCGGATACATGTAGGGCTCATAATGATATTTGTCGAGATGGCCGGTAGCACCGCCGTAAGGAATCGCCGCGGCACTGAGCGCCATCGAAGCCATAAGACAAAGTGACATCATAAACACAACCACTTTTTTCATGAGTGAAAAACCTTTCTCAACAAAACAGCCGGCAGGCTGACACTGGTATACCATTGATCAAACCTGCCGGCTAAGAAGTCAATTATAAAGGGACTGCCCGAAGGGATTACTTATCTCTTCTTGCGAGCAACGAAGGCTACGGCAAGGCCGCTGACGAGAACGAGAGCCAGAGCCGAGAGGATAGCATTGTCGCCCTGCGGAGGAACGGGGGTGTTGTCCGAGGTAGAGGGAGCCTGGGTGGTAGGAGCCTGCGTAGCGGGAGCCTGAGTCTCAGGAGCCTGGGTCTCAGGAGCCTGGGTAGCAGGAGGAGTAGCAGCCTTCTGAGTAGCAGTCAACTCTACGGTGAAAATACGGAAACGGCTATAGTCAGTACCGCTTCTCCAAGTCAAGTTGAGAACCAGAGTAACATAAACATCCTGAGTCTCGCCCAGAGCGCTAACAGCAGCAGTCAGATCAAGGTCGACAGTACCGCCGGGCTTGGTCAAATCGCTGGCAGCGGCAGCTTCGGTGCCACCATATACCTTAACGGGAGTCAAGGCAGAAAAGTCATAAGAACCATCATCAGCAGGAGCAAAGTCCTTGGTTACATAAACGCCTACCTGGTAGAAGTTTCCACCACCAAATTGGTTGGTATGACCGTACAGAGCCAGAGCAAGGGTGTCGATGCAGTTTGCATCATCAGCAGAAACCTTATAGGTAACATAAGGCATCTTGATGCCGGCAGCAACGCCATTGTTCAGGTCGAACTTTGCGCCCTGTCTGTCAAGCGTGCAATCATCATTTACTGTCAAGCAAACCGTGCTGTTCGTATCAACAATCTTGACATTGTAGGCATAAGCCGCGCCAAAATCGGTAGAACCGGCGGAAGAGGCAAGGTAGTCCGTTTTTACGTTCAGCGTGGCAGCGCTTGCGCTGATTGCCATAGCAGCCATCATCATGACTGCGAGAGCAAGACAAGCAATTCTTTTGAGTTTCATTTGAATGTCCTCCAAACATTAATTTTTGCGCATTCAGTATGCGCTATTTGACGTTTTTTATGAGACCGAAGCAATATCCGTCACGCTCGCACATGCCTGTCCGATGGCGATAGATATTCCATTCGTAACTCATGGATGTATTTTATAATATTTTCTCGGTTTTTTCAACACAAATATGTGATACAAACATTCTAATTCGTGACATCATAGAAAAAATGCGGCAACAAACTCAACATTTTTTGGTGTTTTCTATTTTATATTATAAAGCGATCTCGTGTAAGGCAAAGCAAACGTGCATCTCTTGGAGCTTTTGGCGCGTTTCCTTCGGTTCTTGAAGCCTTGCTCCTCCTTTTATCCCTTTCCATTCGATATCCCACACGGTAAGCCGCTTCTTTTTTTGCATTTTGTGACAATTATTCTTGACAAAGCACCTTTTTCTTTGCTATAATGTGATATAGACTTATATACCGTCCCCGAAAGGAGATGCCATATGTCGTTTCAAACCCCCGATCTGTTTGCCGCTCTGACCGGTTCCAGCCGTTATCTCAACTTCTGTCACGCCGGCCGCGATACCTGCGCTCCCGGCTACACCTACGGCCCCACCGTCCGTGCCTTCTATCTCATTCATTATGTCACCTCCGGAAAAGGCTCCTATAGCATTGGCGGCGTTTCGTATCCTGTCGAACGCGGACAGGCTTTTCTGATTCCCCCGAATGAGTCGACCATCTATTCCGCCGATGAAAAGGATCCGTGGAGCTATTCCTTCTTTGCCTTCGACGGCAAAATGGCAAAGGAGCTCGTCGATCGCACCGGCTTCGCCGATAGCTATGTCCTCACGCTCAACGATGATTCGATCTGCGATATCATCCACGAAACTGCCGAGGCACTTAACGAGGGCAAGATCCTGAATTCTGACATCTACGCGCTCGGCCGCCTCTTAGCCATGATTCGCTACTTCATCGACAGTAAGGGCGAAAGCCGTCATCAGGATAAGAACATGAATAACTATGTTCTGCTCGCCTTGAACTATATCCAGTATAATTATTTCAACGAGATCACCGTCGCCTCGATTGCTGATATGCTTGCGATCAACCGCAGCTATTTCTTCCGCATCTTTAAGGCCGAAACCGGCCTCTCCCCCATCGAATATCTGAATAACTATCGGATTATGAAGGCTAAGCAGCTCCTCCTCGAGTCGACAATGCCCGTCTCTCAAATCGCGATCGCCTCCGGCTTTACCACCCCCTCTGCCTTCTATCGTATGTTTAACCTGAAGTTCGGAATGTCCCCCAGTCAGTACCGTAAAGAATATAACAAAAACCCCTTCGATCAGCCCGGTTTCTGTTAAAATAGGGGATGCAATAACCTAACGCCGCAGGGCTCTGCCCTGCGTATTGAGGACGCGTTTCCCCCAAGGGGCGCTGCCCCTTGGAACCCTGCTCCTTTCTTTGAAAGAAAGGAGCAAAGAAGCGATATAGCCGAAAACTGCGTTTTCGGCAGGGATTTCTTGAGACTTCCCTGCAAAAAACGCAGTTTTTTGCTATTTCAAAAGTTTTTGAGGATTCTTAAGGGACTTTTTTCAAAAAGGCCCTTAAGCGGGTGCAGGGCAGAGCCCTGCGTATTGAGGACGCGTTTCCCCCAAGGGGCAGCGCCCCTTGGGGAGAAAGCCCCCTATTCTCCCAAAAAAGTGCGCAGTGCTTCGATACTGCAAGCGCCGAAGGCAACGGCGCGTTCGGGGGAGAAGACGACGGGGCGTCCGAAATAGGTTGTTTCGAGCGAGACGGCGACGGCATCCTCGCAGGCATCCATGATATAGCCCATCAGATCGGGGAGATTGCTATCCTCCGTCAGCTGCCAATGCCATGTCATAAGATCATGGCTGACCGCCGCGCCGTAATATCCGACGCGAACGTTATTGTCAAAGCAAAAGGTGAGGGTACGCCCTTGTGCGCCCACCACCGCAAAGCACCAGTAGAACCAGTCATGAGGTGTGTCGCGCAGCTCGGGCTTGAGAAAGACGGTATCGCCTTTTATCGAAAGCACCTCGGCATTGCCCCCCGGGAAGGAGGTCAGTATCCTCATCGTTTCTTAGGAAGCGGCGCCTGCCTCAACAAAGGATGCCCAGGTAAAGGAGCCGGAATTGGTATTGGTATACTGGATATAAACCGTATGCGTTCCGGCAGGAATTTCACACGGAACCGTAAATTCCTTGGCATAGCCGGCATCCCAGCCGCCGGTATACTTGATATCAAAGGTACAAACCGGCTCGCTGTTCTGATAATCGTCGATATAAACGGCAAGCGTGGTATGAGTACCGTTACGGTTACCGTTCGAGAAGAAAATGGTCATGGCGCTGGCACCCTTGGAGAAATCCACATTCTCGAAATACACGATATCGTTCAGCGAGGAATAGCCGACACCGTTGCCGTCGACAAACTGGATCGGATTGCCGCTACCGCCGCCGGTGGCATTCGTGGAAGCATCGTCGATGAGCTTGACATTCTCGTCAACATAGACATAGACATAGGGCTCCACAACCGGCTCGGTGGTTTCGGGAGCCTCGGTGGTTACTTTTTCGGTATCGGTGGTATCCTGTTCGGTATTGGCCTCGGTATCGGACGTCGATTCGGAGCCGGTATTCGTCGGATCGGAGGTATTCGTGGTATTGGTATTATCTCCGCCGCAGGCTGTGAAAACAGCAAGCATCATAGCAACAGTCAGAAGTAAAGCAAAAATCTTTTTCATAATCGTTTCCTTTCGTTTTGGTAAGACAGCGATAAGAAAACCGGGCGACCGATCGGTTGCCCGGTTTTGTCGCATGAAGAATTATTCTCCCTTGGCGTCAACAATCTTCTCGATCAGCTCAAGATATTCGGACATCTTGTTTTCAACGTCCGTACCGAGAACCTCAAGCAGAGAGGTATAAGCGGTATTACGAGCATGGAAGATATCTTTATTGGTATTCAGACGAGCTTCTTTTGCCCAGAGGTTGTTACCGAGGTCATAAGCAACGGTATCAAACAGGAGCTGGATCATTTCCGCATCGTTTTCGTCAGCGAGCTTGGTCTTCAGATAGGTCTCACGGTAAGCCTCGATAACCGTGCTGCGGGATTCATACGAGAGAACCTCAAGAAGGATACCGACATTGCCCATACGGCTGGTCGACAGCGTTCTCGGAACAACAGCTACGTTACAACCGATCGAGATGGAGTAGTACTGCTCCTGATCCTCGTCAAAGAGAGGCGCCGGGAGATAACCGGTCGAGAACGGAAGATCACGGGTGCCGTCAACCGAGCCGAGCATGCTAGCATAGAAGAGGGTGTTACCCGAATAGTACTGTTCCCAGTTCAGACCGCCATTGGGATAATCCGGTACGTTGTTATAATAGGGGTTAGCACCGGTATTGATTTCCATAAGCTTGTCAAGAACATCAAGATTATGACCATCATCCAGCGCATAGTAGGGCATTCCGTCTTCGTCAACATCCACCAGACGGCCGCCGGCACCGGTCAGCAGCAGCGAGAAGATAACCTTGGAGGTAGCAACAAGACCGTGACCATCCTCATCCGAAACCACGTTGGCATCGCCGTCAAGGTTCTTATCAAAGTTCTTATCGATCTCGTACAGCTTATCGATGGTCCACTGCTTGTCGCGAACAAGCTGATAGAGATCGGGGGCATTCTGGAGATCGCCGTAAAGGTCCTTATTGTAAACGAGCGTGTGAATCTTACTGTACTGAGACAGCGAGAAGTCGCCGGTCGCGGCAAACTGTACGCCGCCGAGGTTAAAGGTTTCGTTGGCACCCTGGTTCCACCACGGAGCAGACAGATTCAGATACGGAACATCCTGCCAGTCGGTAATGCTTTCGAGGCAGGAACCGATCCATTCCTCGTAGCACATAGACATATCAAAGGTATCGTCGTTAGCGGAAACCACCTGAACCAGCGTAGTGGAAGGAACTGCAACACCCTCAACATGAATGGTGCAGTCGTACATCGCCTCTACGCGGCGGTTACGCTTATAGATCTGAGAGTCAACCAGCTCGGTCTCCTCGGTATCCTCAGCGATATCCAGCGTCGAGCGCGAGTAACCCTGACCCTCGGCATAGTTCAGAATCGAGAAGATAAAGCCGTTCATCGAATCGGTCGGAACCTCGGGACGAAGGTCGGTCGTTTCCCCGTCTCCGGTTTCGTTCGGATCGCCGCCTGTCGTGACCGATCCGGTTTGATTGTTGTTCGTTGTGGGCGTCGTGGTACAAGCAGCAAATACGGCCAATACCATCGTGAGCACCAACAGAACAGTAAGAATTCTCTTGTTCATAAAAACCTCCTAAATGTATTTGGTTACGCCTTTCAGCGAAATTCGGTTATGCGTCACGGTCGGCCTTCCGACAGAAACGCCTTATAACGCATTTTCATTGTATCACAGAATCGGGCTTTTTTTCAATCCCAATATGAGACTGTATTATTCTAAAATGTTGCTCGTTTTTTCGCCAATCTTTTCGCTCATATCCGAATTTCATGTCCGTCCGGCAGATACAGCGTGGCAGTAATCCGACCGAGCAGCGCGCTCATACTGTCGGGAATCGTTACCTCCGGCTGACCGGGGCCGATACCGAGAATATTCTCAGCCACCAAGACAAGAGCGGCGGCCCCCCATGCGTGACAAGCCGAGGAAAAATGGCTGTATTCGCCGTCTTGGCTCCGTTTCGCCAGCCACCAATGCTCCCAGGTAGTCTCGGCCCCCGACGCCAGCATCGTCCGGTAACGCTCCAGGTACAGCTTAACGGCCAAATCGTCTCTTCCCAAGAGCTTCAGCGCCCGTCCGAGGAGAATCATCGAGTACACACTCACCTCAACCACACTCTCCACTCTTGTGACCGGGTCAAAGATGGCACGATCGATCGCCTTGGCACGTTCTCCGCGCTCAAATCCGATAATGGCAAGCGCGTTGACCGATTCCGAAACCGAATCCGACAGGACACCATCCTTTCGACAGTCGGCATAACAGCCCTTGCTTTCATCCCACAGATTGGCACGAATCGCCTCGATCAAGCGGTCCTTTTTCGCGGTAAAGAAGGAAACCGCCTCGCGGTCCTCGGCAATCTCGGCCAAAAGAATAACCGCCGACATGGCCTCGACATAGAACACGTTGTGAAAGGTTATACAGCCGCCACGGTAAAAATCGCCCTGCTTTCCCTCACGATTCATTCCCATGTCACAATAATTCCAGTACGGCAAATCGCAAAGCAGTCCTTCTTCATTCTCAAAAGCAGAGAACCAGCGGATCGCCTGAACAGCACCGGGATAGACCTCGCAAATCAGATCGGTTTTACCGGTATAGCGATAATAATCAGCCAAGCCGCACAGCCATTGCAGACAATAGGTGGGGATCGGCGCCAAATTATGATTGGCATCGGGATAGCGCGAGGCAGTCATACCCTGACAGTCCTGCGATTGGGCAAATTGCAGGAGCATCTTCTCGGTCATGGCCACATCGCCCGAATAATAGTAATTCATGATCGCCTGATAACGGCCGTCGCCCATCCATTGCTGCTGCTCGCGGCTGGGTGAATCGAGATAGCCGTCCTGCAGACAGATTTCCAGCGTATGGGCGCTGATATCCCACAAGCGGTTCATTGACGCGTTCTCACAGGAGAAGGACGCCCGTTTATCAAACGGATATTCCCGTGTCCACACCGACACCCCCGTTACGGTCAGCGTTCCCTTGGCACGCAGCAGCAGTACCACATGGCGAAAGGCCTCGTATTGAAAGAAAACCGGCAGATAATTCTTTCCTTCACGCAAAACAAAGCGGCTGAGCGGACGGTAGGCAACACCGTCATACTGCGGCTTGCCGTCAAACAGCGATTCGGCATACACAACATCAATGACATCGCCGTCCGAGCCCTCGGCCTCCACCACCAGCGTACCGACATAGATCTGCGCAAAATCGACCGTAATGGCACCAAAACGCCCCTCCTCGCCGACATAGGTATACGGAAAACCGCCCGTATACGCACGTAGCGGCATCGCGGCCAGCTCCTCCTTGACCGCCCAATGATGATGCGCTGCATCATACCCGGTAACGGCCTGTCCCGAGGCGGTGGAAACGATCCCCTCAGCAGGGACCAGGCGGCGCTTCAGCATGGCAATCGGGCGCTTGGCCAGATTCCAATACGGAGAATCGGTGGTCTTGCGGCAATGGCAGGTGCTCCAGGCGCTGTCATCATAACCAACAAGCTGCCAGCCATCCTCGTATTTCCGATTATCAAACGACTCCGATCGTCCCTTACAGCCATTGACGCGAGGGGCCGTCGGATCGTGCGCTGTCATCAGCGAACACAGCCACCCCTCGCCCGAGGAGAAGGCCTGTTTTGTACCGTTCACGGTAACTTTAACATCGGCATAGAGCGCGGGTACGCGGCTGATTGACTGGCCGGTACCGTAGCCAAAATACAAAACCAAGGCGGCAATCACATTGTCGCCCTTCTGCAAATAGGGGGTAATATCGATCTCATCGTAATATTGCCAACGGGGATCGCTCCGACAGGGGCCGGTGGCAACCTCGATGCCGTTAACATACAAGAGATAGCGCGAATCGGCAAAAATCTTCACCGTGGCATCCGAAAAGATCCCATCAAGCGTTACCGTGCGGCGGAAACGGCACCAGGCATCGCGAGGGACATCGTAATAGGTTTCTCGTTGGGACGGATGCCAAATGAGGGCGGCATCCGGCTTTTCATATGGCGGAAGCTTCCGTTCAAACCGACAATTCATCGTTATTTTGCTCCTTTGCCTTCTGCTCGGGCATGGTTGATTTCGCCCCATTATACCGCATTTTGCCCTATGCCGTCAATTTTATGTCACAAATTGAATGATTCAAGTCGCAAGATAGTTATAATATCTAAAATTATAAAATTCAGATAGAATAGGTGCTATCGGGCAACAAATTAAGAACTCTATATCACAATATGATATTGCGCTCCGTAGGTTTCTGTGTTACAATTATGATGGATGATTATGATGTGCCGTCGGCACATAGGAAAGGATGAATACAATCATGATACAATTGACTCCTCCGATGGGTTGGAATTCCTGGAATACCTTTGGTCCGAACATCAGCGAAGAAACGCTTAAAACCGCCGCCGACGCCCTGGTGGAAACCGGGCTCCGCGATGCCGGCTATATCTATCTTGTGATCGACGATTGCTGGGCACTCAAGCAGCGGGACGAAAACGGCCGTCTGGTCGCCGATCCCGTGAAATTCCCGAATGGCATCAAGGCTGTCAGCGACTATGTTCACGCCAAGGGCCTCAAGCTCGGTATCTATTCCTGCGCCGGTACCATGACCTGCGCGCAGTATCCCGGCAGCTATGAGTATGAATTTGTCGATGCCGCTACCTTTGCCGAATGGGGCATCGACTTTCTGAAATATGACTACTGCTTCAAGCCCGAATTTGAGCTTGGCGAGTTGCTTTACCGCCGCATGGGACTGGCCTTGGCCAACTGCGGACGCGACATTCTTTTCTCGGCTTGCTCGTGGGGCAACGACGATACCAAGAGCTGGATCAAGACCACCGGTGCCCATATGTGGCGCTCGACGCATGACGTCATGGATTCCTGGGAATCGATCAAAACGCGTGCCAAGGAGCAGTTTGAAATCCAGCGCTTCAATGGCATGGGCTGCTTCAACGACATGGATATGCTTGTTGTCGGCATGAACGGCAAGGGGAACGTCGGTCTTTCGGCCAGCTCCGCCACCCAGTACCGCACGCACTTTGCTCTCTGGGCTTTGCTCGGTTCGCCGCTGATGATCGGCTGCGACATCCGTACAGCCGACGAGGAAACGATGGCTTTACTCAAGAACAAGGAGCTGATCGCCATCAATCAGGATCCCGCCTACCGTCAGCCCTTCCTGCTCGGCGGCTTCCGCAACTGGAAGGTCGGTATCGACGAGGATCACTTCTGCTTCGCGAAATTCCTCGAGAACGGTGATATTGCCATCGGTATGTTCAACCTCTCCGACAGCGATTCCAATATGTTCTTCCACCTGACCGAGCTCGGTCTTTCGCGCATCTGCGGCAAGAAGCTGGTGATGACCGATGCCTTCACCGGCGAGATTGTCGAAAGCCGTGCCGGCCAGTTTACCTCGTTCGTCGAAAAACACGGCTGCAAGGTTTACCGCTGCCGCTTGGCCGACGAATAAGCCATGGATTGTCGCACGTGCGGGCGTAAGCTCACCGGCGATGAGATTGGGATTCACTTGAAGCTCATCGGCCGCAATGAGACCTCCTGCTTCTGCAAAATCTGTCTTGCCGCACGGCTCAAATGCCGCGTGGAGGACATTGACCGAAAAATTCAGCAATTCCGCGACGCCGGCTGTTATCTGTTTCCCTGACAGCAGCGCACGGTGTTTCCCGTCATAAAGGAAAGGGGATTTTATGAAACATCTGACACATCATGCGGATCTTTGCGTTGTCGGCGGCGGCCTTTCCGGCACTTGTGCTGCCATCGCAGCCGCACGGCACGGCCTCAAGGTCATTCTCATGCAGGATCGCCCGATGCTGGGTGGCAACGCCTCCAGCGAGATCCGCATGTGGATCTGCGGTGCCCGTGACAAGGATTACAAGGAAACCGGTATCTTAGAAGAAATCGAGCTCGAAAATTTCTACCGCAACGATAACCGCTGTTATCAGGTCTGGGATACCGTCATTTATGAAAAGGCCTACATGGAGCCGAATCTCAAGCTCCTTCTCAACTGTACCTGCCAAAAGGCCGAGATGAACGGCGACCGCATTCAAAGCGTCACCGGCTGGCAGATGACCTCCGAAACCTACCATACCGTAGAGGCAACGTATTTTGCCGACTGTTCGGGTGACTCGATTCTTGCACCCCTCACCGGCGCGGAATTTCGTCTCGGCCGCGAGGCGCGCGCCGAATTCGACGAGTCGATTGCACCCGAAGAGGCAGACAAAAAAACGATGGGCCTCTCCTGTATGTTCCAGATTCGCGAGACCGACCGTCCCCAAACCTTCATTCCGCCGGCCTGGGCAATGAAAATCACCTCGGACGACGATATTCCGCTCCGCGAGCACCATATCGGCACCAACTATTGGTGGATCGAGGTAGGCGGTGACCGCGACAGCATTCATGACACCGATGACCTGCGCCATGAGCTTCTCTCAATTTCCTACGGCGTGTGGGATCATGTCAAGAACTACGGTGACCACGGAGCCGACAACTGGGTGCTCGACTGGATCGGCTTCCTGCCCGGCAAGCGCGAGAGCCGCCGCTATGTCGGTGACTACATCGTCAATCAAAACGATGTCACGGCAGGCGGTCATTTTGACGATATCGTCGCCTACGGCGGCTGGTCGATGGATGACCACTTCCCTGCCGGCTTCTATCATCGCGGCAGCTATCCGACCATTCACCATCCGGCGCCCACCCCGTGGGGCATTCCGTGGCGCAGCCTCTATTCCAAAAATGTTGCCAACCTTCTCTTTGCCGGACGCAATATTTCGGTCACTCACACCGCGATGAGCTCATCACGTGTGATGGCCACCTGCTGTTTACTCGGTCAGGCCGTCGGTACCGGCACGGCTATCGCCGTTCAGGACGGCAAGGCACCGCGTGATATCGATGTGACCAAGCTTCAGCAAACGCTGATGCTGGATGACTGCTATTTGCCGTATCTTGAGCGCACACTCTCGCCGCTGACGAGGGAGGCCGCAACCAATGCGGAAATTACCCGCGACGGTGTTGACCGCCGCTTCGGCGAAGAGGATCACTGCTGGTACGGCAAGGACGGCGATACCATCGAATACCGCTTTGACACGCCCCGTCATGTTGATCGCGTACGTCTGGTCTTTGATAGCAATATGGCACGCGAGTATCACAATATGCCGAGCAACTATCCGCTGAACGAAACCAAGTACAAGCTTCCGAACACCCTCGTCCGTGCCTATGACGTTATCGCTGTCACGGCTGATGGGGAGGAAACGGTCGCTTCGGTCACCGAGAATCGCAGCCGTCTGGTCTTCCACACGGTAAACAAGGATATCACGGCCCTTCGTATCGTGCCCAAGGCAACGTGGGGCTGTCCCGAATACCGCGTGTTTGCCGTCGATCTGCTCTAAGCGTAAGCCCCTGAGAACCGCATTCAAAAAGCAAAGCAAACGGCCGATACGGATTTTCTTCCGTATCGGCTGTTTTTCTGTTCTTCGGGACACAATTTCAAAAAATCGGATTCTATTGGCTTTAAGAATAATCACCGCAAAGCCAAACCAGCATATCGCTTTCTCCGCGATTGGCAAAACAGTGGTAGGGGATCAGCTTAATGGTGGTTTTTTCCGTCTTAGGCGGCCTGCTTGAGTAGAGCTCGTTTTCGGCAAATTCGATTCTCTTAAGGCAGGGAATCTCAAGGGTATAAAGTCCGAATGTCTCGTCGAAGACTGTCTTTGCCTCCATGTTGACAGGAAGAACAAAACGATGAAGATTCTCCCCGTTATCGATGCCCTCAGCACAATACACGATCGGGCCGCGCATCACGCAAAGACGGTTGGCATCGCGGATCACCCGCGGATCGGCAAAAACGGTGCGGGGCGTCATGTCAAAGGCAACCTCGATGGCTTCCCCATCGTTTTCGATGACAGCATAGCCGTTACTCATAGTATATTCCCGATTGATCGTAAAGCTCTCGCACCACGCGGGAATTCGGACGGCGATTTTCTTTGCCCCCGCCGCGCGTATATGAACCGTATTCCCGTTCGGATAAGTTGTTTCCTGCGTGCAGGTCATACCGTCGGCATCCAGGGTTGAGGAGACAAACTGATTGACAAAGAGCGTCTCGCCATCAACACCGTAAAGATAGCTTCCGAGAGCGGGAAGCAAGCGATTGACGTTGGGAGGACAGCAGGAGCAGCTAAAACACGCCACGCGCTGTGTGATCGGCAATCGACGATTTCCGTGAATGGTTTGGAACTGCTCGGACCGATTGATTTCCAGGGGGTTTTCATAGAAAAACGCCGTTCCGTCAAGGGAAAGACCCGAAAGAACCCCGTTATACAGCACGCGCTCAATAGCGTCGGCATAGCGGGCATGGTTTTCATGCGCAAGCATTGCCTGCGAAAAGAGCATAAGACCAATGCCCGCGCAGGTTTCGGCGTATGCGGTATCGTTGGGAAGATCAAACGCCGAGGTGAATGCCTCGCCAATATTGGTGGAGCCAAGTCCTCCCGTGACATACATTTTGCGAAATACGGTATCCTCCCAAAGCGTCTTGCAAACACGGAAAAGCGCGACATCACCGGTTTCCTCAGCCAGCATTGCCATTCCCGTATAGAGATACATGGCACGGACGGAGTGACCAACCGCCTCGGTTTGTTCCTCAACGGGAAGATGTGACTGATTGTAGTAGTCATCATTCTCAACCGACCGGCCTCTGGCCCGGATAAAGTATTCGGCCATATCCAAATACTTTTTCTTGCCGGTAAAGCGATACATTTTTATGAGCGCCAGCTCGATTTCCTGATGCCCCGGAGTGGAAAAGGCCGCGCTCTTTTCGACGAGAAACACCTTGTTAATATAATCGGCATACTTCTCCATACAATCAAGAAACTCTCTCTTGCCGGTAGCATCGGCATAGGCAATGGCCGCTTCCATCAGATGTCCCGCACAGTAAAGCTCGTGATTGGCTCTTCCGGCAAAGCGACCTTTGGGGTCAATGACCGTAAAATAGATATTGAAATAGCCATCCTCACACTGATGCTTCCGGATTTTTTCAACGAGAGCGTCAATTTTTGCTTCAAGCGCAGGGGTGGGATGCTTCTTGAGAATATACGCTGCGCCCTCCATCCATTTTGCTACGTCGCTGTCCCAAAAGATGTGGGGCTTTTGCGCCGGATCGGACACGCCTTCCACATACGCAAAATCAAACGCGCGGATTCTGCCCGTATCGCTGAAGCGGTCGTAAACCGCTTGTATCGTGGTTTTCCGATTTAATTCCTGCTTATCAAACAGATACCCGGAGGTAAGAGTGACGCTGCTGAACGAAATATTTTTCATGAAATATTCTCCTTACTTCAAAAATATCCCCTTATTCTTGCTTTTTTCTTGATTTTATTGTATAATAGCCCTATCCTAAAGTCAATTCCGAAAAAACGATATGAGGTAAGAAAATCCGACATGAATCTTTTGGTTAATCCCAACGTAAGCTTTTCCTATGCGGGATTATTTCAAAGCGATGGCGAATGGATACATCCAAGAAAGCAGGAAAGCACCTATGAAATTCTATATGTAACCGAAGGCGAGGTTTACATGAAGGAAGATCTTCCTTCGGGGACACGAGAGATATCCGCGAAAAAGGGGGATCTTTTTCTTCTTTCGCCCGGTGTTTGGCACGATGGCACACGGGTGACGAGAGGTGTCTCGTTCTATTGGGCGCATTTTCACATAAACAAAGGAGAGCTTCCGTTTTCGCCAACGCTTTTGATCCGATTTGAAAGCTCCTATCTTTTCAAGGAGCTTTTACACGCAAATAATCTGCCAAACGCTCCCGATTATCTTGTCAACGCCCTTCTTTTGCACATACTTTCCGAGATTTGCAGCATTACGGAGCGCGCTAGATCGGGATACGACGGCAGGGCGGAAAAGATATATGAGTGGATCAGCGCTAACACCAGTGCAAGCCTTACCGTCGCACGTGTTGCCGGGCATTTCGGTTATTCCCCCGATCACATCGCAAGAATCTGTAAGAGAAGCTTCGGGGTTGGCGCCAAGGAGCTGATCAATCGCTTTCTTTTGGCCAAGGCAAAATCGGCGCTTTCCAATTCGGATAAATATGTAAAGGAGATTGCCGCCGAGCTTGATTTTGAGAACGATAAGGCCTTTATTGCCTATTTTAAATACCATGAGGGCTGTTTTCCCTCGGAATTTCGAAACCGATACGGGAAGATCCATATCAACAGCAAATAAACCGTCCCGGCAACGGCACTTGGGATGGGAGGAAACAGCAAAACAGCCGATACGGAAAGAATCCGTATCGGCTGTTTTTTCGCCGCGCTCGCCGCTTCCCCGTCAAGCCGCAGAAGCGAAAACGGCACCGACATCCATAAACGAATGATCTTACAAGCGATCGGGATAGCGAATGGCCTCTAACCGATCGCCGCAAATCGAAAGGCGGCAGATTCTCGCGGTTCGATCATCGCCGACCCAGCGGGGATCGGACACCAAATCGCGGCCATGATAAATCAGATAGTATTGGCCATCGACCAAGATGACGCTGTTATGGCCGGTTCCGGCCTCAAAATCGTTGGCGGCCACTAAAGGCTGATAGGTGTTTTCATTGGGATATTTTCGGAAGGTGAGCTTCGTCAAATCGTTTTCCGCTCCGTGAGCGACCGCATAGCCAAGAAAATACTTTTCATTCTGATAGCAGTTCCCCGAATAAATCAGATAATGGGTATCCCCTTCCCGGAAATAGCAAGCACCCTCCAGTGTATGCCAATGCTGTCCCACACGGAAACGGTCACGGCAAAAGATTTCTTCGTCCAAGGTGGGGCAAAGCACGGCCACAGGATGTCCGCTGACCGTCTCGGGGGACTCCATGCGATCCACTACCAGGTACGTACCGGCTCGTTCGGCCTCATAATCATTCACCGCATAAAACAGATACAGCCCGCTCTCATTTTCCACCACATGTGCATCAATCGAAAAGGGAGCCGTCAAGGGCTTGACATCGGTAAACGGCCCCAGCGGACAATCGGAGCTGGCCACGTGAAGCGCCTGTTGGTGGGCATCCTGCTCTTGCCCGTCCATAAACGATACATACAGATAGTACCGCCCATGCGTATACAGCACGGCAGGAGCCCAGTACTCCTTCTTTCCCATCACCGAAAAAACAACGCCGGCATCCCGGTAATCACCGGTCAGCGTAGGGGAAACAAAGGCATGCACACCGTCGCTGCCCGTCACATAAAGATAAAACTGTCCGTCCCGGCCCTGCAGAAGGTACGGGTCGGGCTGAGAGGGATAGCGTCCCTCTTTATAAGGAATCAAAATCATCGTTCGTTCTCCTTTTTCGATCCATTTCTGTTTTCACATACGAATAGGAAAAGCCATGGCGAAGGCGTCACTTACCGAAGGACTCAAGCCTCACTCATCCGAGGAAGCATCCATATAGTCGATCCCCTCAGCCCATCTTCCCACGGTGTCTGAGCCGCCATCCCGCTTTCCGATTCTCTTATGCGCTCTCTTGGCCGTCATGTCAAGAGAGCGAGGGGATCTCTTCTTTCGCGTTCATAACAATAAAGGACTGAGTCAATTGCTTTCGAAAAAGCTTTGGCTCAGTCCCTTGTTATCGCTTTCCCTTTTTACTGGTTTTCACCTTTTCGATATCCTCGCGATCAATCCATTCCTCGGTAAAGCCGCAGGAGCAGCAAATATACCGATGCACATTGACCGCCGAGAAAATCGTCTGGCCAACCATAACATTATTACCGGTGCCGTAAGCACCGGTATAGCCATCGATCCGCACGATATCGGACTGGCGGCATTTCGGGCAAACTTTACTATACTTCATATCAAATCCTCTGCCGCAGCCTCAAACGACGGTGACTTTTTTTAGAAACCGCCGTATGTCGTTTTACCGCCTGCACGTCTTACACTCATATTCATGAGGCGATCGTTAAATTCCTTTGCCGTATCGTATCCCATTTTCTTCTGACGATTATTCATAGCGGCAATTTCCAGAATGACCGCGAGATTTCGTCCGGGGCGAACCGGGATCAGGGTTGTCGGCACCTTGATTCCCATAATATCGGTATATTCGGTTTCCAGGCCAAAGCGGTCGTACATTTTTCCCTGCACCCACTGCTCCAGCATAATAATCAGATCGATTTTTTCGGTTTCTTTGACGGCACCCATACCGAAAATCCGCTTGACATCGACAATACCGATGCCGCGTAGCTCAACATAGTGGCGGATCAGGGCAGGTGCGGAGCCGACCAGCGTTTTCGCCGACACCTTTTTGATTTCGACAGCATCGTCGGCAATCAGTCGGTGGCCGCGCTTCACCAGCTCAATGGCCGTTTCGCTCTTACCGACACCGCTGTCGCCGAGGATCAGAATACCCTCGCCGTACACCTCGACCAGAACGCCGTGGCGGGTAATACGCGGTGCCAGACTGACGCTCAGCGAGGCAATCAGCGCCGCCATAAACTCCGAGGTAAGCCGCTGCGTGCGGAGCACCGGCACCTGGTACGTGTTCGCTGCATCAATTACGGTTTGAGGTACCGGCAGACCGGTGGAAAACACAACCGCTACGGGATTAAAGGAAAAGAACTGATTCAGAACCTCTTTTTGCTGTGCTTCCTCCAAACGGCTGAGATAGTCAGCCTCGCTCATTCCGATAATCTGGATACGGCTCGGCTCAAAATAACCGAAAAAGCCGGAGAGTGCCAGTCCCGGACGGTTAACCTCATTGCGTTCGACCTTGCGTTCCCGATCGACCGGGCCATTGATCTCCTCCAGCTGAAATTCATCGATAATGGTACCAAGCGAAACCGAGTAGGTATGTTTCGTTTCCATAGGTAAGTATTCCTTTCGGCGTATTCGTTTTTATTGTAGCACAGTTCTCTTCGGATTGCAAGAGAAAAGTATCAAGAATTGTCGGCAAGCAGAGCTTCGGCCGTTTCCTTCAGTTCGACGGCCATGTGGGGATTTCGGACACCGCGGTAGGACGTTTTACCGAGGCGTACCCGCATCAAATCGACCGATGCCTCCCTACGGTTTTCCTCGTCGGTCTCACCGCTACGTGACAAGAGGATGACCGCCAAATAACAGTAAGCCTCCTCGGGACGCGAATGGCTCTCGGTACCATCCTCGGTCCCATACTGAAAGGAAAGCGCTGCGGTAAGATCCCGCTGCTTGGCACAGTCAAAATACGGAGCGAGAATACGCCTCACCTCGGCGCGAAGCGCACGCTCCTCCGCTTTGATTTCATCGGCCGATCGCTTTTTGGCAATCGTCGCTTGCTTCTCGCGCTTAGCACGAAGCTTACGAAATCCCGTCTTTACATCGTCAAAATAGCCTTCGATCGTTCCGTCCCAATAGCGAGTTATCAGGCGCTTGGTTCGAAAGGTTTTGGCAATCTCACCTCGCATATAGAAGCGTTCCCTTCCCTCGCATATCCCATCCAGTCGGTAAATCCAAAGAAGGAGTGTAGGATTGCTGTTGCTGCCCCAATTCTCGACCGTGACAGCATGAATATTTTCCCAAAGATAGCGCTCGTTTGGCAAAAAGAGATAACCGAGCGTGACGCCCTTCTCATCAAACCGATAGCCAATAGGAAACAAAACGAGGATAGCAACAGGAATCAAGGTTACACAAGAAAACGCCACCGCCATCCCATGATCCCCGTCTTTTGCGGCAGCCGCGGCAAGACCGACCAGCAGGACACCGAGCAAGCAGTCCAAAATCACGGCAGGATTTAAAACATCGTGCTTTTTCATCATCATTCTCCTCTTGATACTTGTCATCATTTTACCATATTGGAAAGAATTTGTAAAGACGAAAAAACCTCCCTTGCATTTTTTCTGCAAATCTGTTATACTAATTCTATCTGTCGAAAGGAGACTGCCATGACCAAATCTGCCGAAACCATGAAAAAACGCTTGGAAAAGCTGAAAACGGTTGTCAACGGCTGTTCTCTTTCAGCCACGCGCGCCGGCCAGCAGGCTCTTGGCCTCTTTGCCACCCTGCCTCATCGCCGCGAGGAAACCTTTGAAACCATCTCCTTTCCGACATTTACGTTAGGCAAGCTGACACCGCAAGCGATTGCCGATCCGACGGCAGCCGTTATGTATATTCACGGTGGGGGCTTTGTCGGCGGCGGCTTGTCCTATGCCCGCGGCTTTGCCACCACGCTGGCCGCCGAGCTTTCGCTCACCGCCTACTGCCCCTCTTACCGTCTGGCCCCCGAGCATCCCTTCCCCGCCGCGCTCAAGGATGTCTTAGCCGCTTATCGCTATGTGACAACCACCGGCGGTATCCGTCCGGACAGGCTGGTCTTGGTCGGAGAATCGGCCGGCGGCGGTCTTCTCTATTCCCTCTGCCTGCAGCTCAAGCGTATGGGCAAGCCGATGCCTGCCGGGTTGATTGCCATTTCCCCTTGGGTAGATCTGACGCTTTCCGGTCCTTCGTATGAGGCCAACCGTGAGGTCGATCCCTCGCTCACCGTCGAGCGTCTCCGCTTCTTTGCCGACTGCTATACCGACACCCCCGACGATCCGTTCGTTTCGCCGCTGTTCGGTGATCTGAGCGGAATGCCGCCGTCTCTGATCGTATCGGGCGGTGTGGAGATCATGCTTTCGGATGCCGCCTCGCTTCACGCCAAGCTCACCGAGGCCGGTTGCCGCAGTGAGCACCATATTGCCCCCGACCTCTGGCATGCTTACCCGCTGTACGCCATCGAAGAGAGTCATGACGATTTCGACCGCTTTCGCGGTTTTGTAAAGGAATGTATCGCCGAATGAAACGCACGTTACGCTGGATGAAGCTGGATAACGCAGCGCTCATCTTTCCTGCCGCCCGCCGCCGCAACTGGACCAATGTGTTCCGTCTCTCGGTCAGCTTTGTCGATGAGATCGACGCCGGCATTCTCAAAAAAGCCCTCGACCGCGCCGTCAAGCGCTGTCCCTCCATTGCCGTTCGTATCCGTACCGGTGTTTTCTGGTACTATCTGGAGGAGATTCCCGAGGCCCCCGAGGTTTTGCCCGAGGAAATTACGCCGCTGAACCGTATGCCCTTCCGCAAGATACGCCGCTGTGCCTTCCGTGTGCTGTATTACCGCAACCGTATGTCGGTCGAGTTTTTCCACTCGGTATCCGACGGTAACGGAGCGCTGATCTTCACCAAATCGCTGGCCGCCGAATATGTCCGTCTCCGTTACGGGGTGGAGGTTGCCGCCACCGACGGCGTGCTGGATATGAATGAGGCCCCCAAAAAGAGCGAGATGGAGGACAGCTTCGGTCATCATGCCGCGCCCATCAGTGCTTCCCGCAAGGAAACGAACGCCTATCCCTTAACCGGAACGCGTGAGCCCGACCGTTTTTTACACGTCACCACCGGTATTCTGGATGCCGAAGCGGTGCGTGACATGGCCAAATCCTATGGCGCTACCGTCACCGTATTCCTATCGGCTGTTATGATGAAGGCCATCTATGAAATGCAAAATGAAGCGGTGCGTAATCCGAGGAAGCGCATGCCGGTCAAGATACTGATTCCCGTGAATCTCCGCAAGATCTTCCCCAGCGAAACCCTGCGGAATTTTGCCTCTTACATTACTCCCGAGATCGATCCGCGCCTCGGCGACTACACCTTTGAGGAAATGATTTCGGTCATTCATCACCGCTTGAGTCTGGAGCTCAACAACAAGCATCTGGCCTCCAAATTTGCCGCCAATGTCCGCGATGAGCGTTCCAAAATCTTGCGCATCATGCCGTTGTTTGTCAAAAATATGGCCATGAAGCTGGTCTACAATGCGGTCGGTGAACGCAAATCGAGTATCTGTATTTCCAATCTCGGTCTTGTCACCCTGCCCGAAGGTATGCGCCCCTATGTAACCCGTCTGGATTTTGTTCTTGGCGTGCAGGCCAGCTCTCCCTGTAACTGCGGCATTCTCTCCTACAACGGCAAGCTCTATGTCAATTTCATCCGAGGCATCGTGGAATCCGACCTGGAGCGCCACTTCTTTACCGAGTTGCGCAAAATGGGGCTTCACGTCTTCATTGAAAGCAACCAACGCGACTAAGAAAGGATGATCCTATGTACTGTGTCAAATGCGGCGTAGAACTCGCCGACAGCGAAAAGAAATGTCCCCTCTGCCAAACCACCGTTGTTTGCCCTGACGGTATGAAGCGTGAGAACAGCGAATCCCGGTATCCGCCCTTCCCCGGCAATGAAACCGAGGGGATTTCCCGTGCCGGTGCGCTCTTTATCGTTACCTTTCTCTTCTTCATCCCCTTTGCCCTCTGTCTGCTCTGCGATCTGGCGCTCAATCATGAGATCGTCTGGTCGGGGTATGCCTCGGGCGGTATTTTGCTCAGCTATATCCTGATGATCCTGCCGACATGGTTCCGCAAGCCAAATCCCGTCATTTTTGTTCCCATCGATTTCGGTGCCATTGGTTTATATTTGCTCTATATCAACCTCGCCACCGACGGCCGTTGGTTCTTATCCTTGGCCTTCCCGATGGTGGTTCTGATGGCGCTGATCGTTACTGCCGTGGTCACGCTCACCCGCTATACCCACGGCGGCGAGCTTTTTATCTACGGCGGTGCCTCGATTGCCTTCGGAGGCGCCTTCATTCTGCTCGAATTTCTGATCAGCCTGACCTTTGATCTCTCCGGGATGTTCCACTGGTCGCCGCTTCCCTTTACGGCCATGTTCCTGCTCGGCATGATGCTCATCGTCATCGGCATCTGCAAGCCCCTGCGCGAATCGCTCCGACGCAAGTTCTTCTTTTAATGCCCGGCCGTTTTTGGCCGCAAAACGCCGCTGTTGTCAAAAAACGGCGGCGTTTTCTTATATTTTGTCGTATTTTCTTCAAGAATCAACATTGACCCCTTGCCAAACGGGTCAGAATGTAGTATAATAAAGATAATCCCCGTGCGCTGTCAATCACAAGGATCACATGAGGTGTTAACCATGACTGCTACCTACCAATGGATTGAAAACATTTTTTTGCAAATCATTCAATATGCGGCGCTTGTCATTGAGCTGATCGGCGTTGCCGTTCTGATCTGGGCGGTCATTCGCGCCCTCATCGTCCTCATCCGGCGCGGCGATCATATGCGTCTTTTGCTGGCCGAGGGCATTGCACTCGCACTCGAATTCAAAATGGGCGGCGAGCTGCTCCGCACGGTCATTATCCGCGACTGGCATGAGCTTCTGGTGCTTGGCGCCGTCATTCTGCTTCGCGCCGCCATGACCTTCCTGATTCAATGGGAAATCCGCGTAGAGCGCCGCTTGGAAAAAGAAAAGAACAATGCCGAAAGTAAAGAAAAAACCTAAGCGAATATTCTTGAAACGGCGCTTCAACTATCCCGAAATGCCAAGCATCCCCGACAGAACCCTGTCGGGGATGCTTTTTTGTAAATGAAATCCCCGCCATAGTGGCGGGGTTCAATATAGGTTTACCGATGAACAGAAATGATGTAAAGAAAAAATGCAGTTTAAGGGCAGTTCGCGCAAATGGCTCCCTCCGGGAGGGGG
>SVSA01000098.1 GCA_015064545.1 Oscillospiraceae bacterium
AGGTGCGTGGTTTTGACAAGAGTATCCTGTGTGGAACGCGGGGAAAGCGCCGAACCAATGATGCCTTGTTCACGTACAATGGTAGTGGTGACGGTAAGGAAATTTTTACTTTGGACGAATAATCAAACGTCCGATGCCGACACTATGAAAGGAACGAAAAAACAACGGGGGGAGAAACCTCCCGGAAAGGATGAAAGGTATCATGACGTGTAAACGAGGCGATATTTTTTATGCCGATCTGAGCCCGGTTGTCGGTTCGGAGCAGGGCGGCCTGCGGCCGGTTTTGATCATACAGAACGATGTGGGAAACCGTTACAGCCCGACCGTGATTGCCGCCGCGATTACCAGCCGCACGGGAAAAGCGAAGCTGCCGACACATATCGGCGTTGCGGCAGACGCTACATCATCGGTAGGAGGCGAACGCGCCGGACTTTCGCGCGATTCGGTGATCCTGCTCGAACAGATCCGCACCATTGATAAGCGACGCCTGCGCGAAAAAATGGGGCATCTGGACGAGGCGTTGATGGACCGCGTCAACGAGGCCATCGCGGTCAGCTTCGGCCTTGGTGAACGGCCGACACATTCGGCAACAATCGGTTAAAACGGCGAGGGGTGCTTGGCACCCCCTCGTTTTTTTGGAGAAGCAGTTGCAATTTGGCTTGCTCTGTGCTATAATGAGAATATCACGTGTGCGGAAGGAGAGAGGGAATGGAATCCTGTCTACAAACGGTTTGTGCGGCGATTGTTGCTGCCGAAGAGCCGCAAGCGATTTTGCTTTACGGATGGAAACGCTCACCGATTGACGAGACACTGCGTGAGGTCAATCTTTGTCTTGTTGTCAAAGCCAATGCCAAGGGTGTCGAGCATCGGCTTTACCGTAAGCTCGAAGCCGATTTTGCGGTCAATCTGCTGGTGTACACCGCTGACGATTGGGCGCGTTTGAGCAAGGATGCCACCAGCTATGTCGCCGGTATCCGTCAAAAGGGAGTGCTTTTGTATGGGAAGGCGTAGAGGAAAGCCGCACGACAGCCAGCGCTATTTTGATTGGCTGGAGCGCGCCGAATGTGATCTTCTCTCGGCTAAGATTCTGAAGGATCATAACGGCGATAATTGCAATGCCGCCTTTCATTGTCAGCAATGCATTGAGAAGGCGCTCAAGGGCTACCTTCTTTACCGCACCGGTCGACATACCGATGGGCATAACCTGACCTTTCTCTGCCGCAGTGCCTGTAAGCTGGACAGCACCTTTGATGAATGGCTTGACGAAAGTGCCTCGCTGAATCGCTATTATATTGAAACGCGGTATCCGACCGATCTCGGCTTTGATATCGAGGACGAGGAGCTGGAGAGAGTATATCGGATGGCACAGGCCATGTATACCTTCATTTTTGGCTGTATTTCGGGCGATATGTCGGTTTGAATCGATTGGTGATTTTTTTAATTTTCGTTGAAGATTCAACAGACAAGGGGCTTCGGTTGTGATAGAATATAGAAAAAAGTCAGAGGAGCTCGGTTATGGAACTGGTTTTACTCACGGCGCTTGGTGTTGGCGGCGCAACGGTTTTCGGTACGCTGATTGGCTTTGCCTTTAAAAAGATTTCGCACCGCTTTTCGGATATTGTCCTGTCCTTTGCGGCCGGTGTTATGCTGGCGGCGGCGGTGCTGGGCTTGATTCTGCCTGCGGTGGAAACCGGGGGACGCTTCGGCCTTTTGTGGGCGATTGTCGGAATTTTTGCGGGGGCACTTTGCTTGAACCTGATCGATAAGCTGGTGCCGCATTTACATAAGCTGGCCGGCGTTGACCGCGAGGCGCATCATAATGCAAATTTGAGCAAGGTACTGCTGTTTGTCACAGCCATTGCGATTCATAATCTGCCCGAAGGCATTGCCGCCGGTGTTGGCTTTGGTACCGGCGATCCGGCGCAGGCCTTGATCATCGCCGGTGGTATTGCGCTGCAGAATATTCCCGAGGGTATGGTAATCATCGGGCCGATGCTAGCGGCCGGGGTGTCGCCCAAGCGCACTTTTCTCTGTGCCGCGCTGACCGGTCTTGTGGAGGTTGTCGGGACGCTGATTGGATATCTGGCGGTCCATGTGGCTGCGGCGATTTTGCCCTTTGCGTTGGCCTTTGCGGGCGGGACTATGCTCTATGTCATCAGCGATGAGATGATTCCCGAAACGCACGCGCACGGTCACGAACGCGGCGCCACGTATGCGCTTCTTGTTGGGTTTTGCGTGATGCTTATCACCGATGTACTGCTGGGATGAAATTTTCGTGACTCCCGCCGTTTGACAGACGGCGGGATTTTTTTGCCGTTACCTCTTGACAAATTCTGTCTAATGTGTTAGACTAACAATACAGTCTAATGCGTTAGACTGAACCGAAGGAGGTACAAGGTATGTCTGTCCCCAAAATTTTTGAAAGCGAATACCGTTTTCTTTTGATCTTGTGGGAGCATGAACCGATCGGGAGTGCGGCTTTGGCGAAGCTGTGTAAGGAAAAACTCGATTGGTCGCGCACCACAACCTATACGGTCATTCGCCGTCTTTCTGACCGTGGTGTCGTCAAAAACGAAAACGCGGTGGTAACCTCGTTGGTTTCCAAGGAGGAGGCCGAGACCGCCGAAATTGAGCATCTTGTCGAAAAGGCCTTTGACGGTTCCTATCCCATGTTTTTGGCAGCCTTTGCTCGCGGTCGTTCGCTGAGTGAGGAGGAGGTTCGCCGTCTGAAAAGTCTGATTGAGCAGACGAAGGAGGAGTAGCCATGTCGGAATTCTTTTTAACGCTGTTGAATCGCAGTATTACGGCCGGCTGGGTGATTCTTGCCATTATGCTCTTTCGCTTGCTGTTCCGTCAGGCCCCGCGGCGCATTGTCTGTGTCCTGTGGGTTGTTGCCGCCCTGCGTTTGATTCTGCCGTTTTCCTTTGAAAGCATCATCAGCCTGATTCCGAGTGCCGAAACGGTCAGCCCCACCATTCTCTATTCTCCCGCGCCGACGGTGACGAGCGGGATACAGTTTGTCGATCGCTTTGTCAATCCGATTCTTGGCGATACCGTTGCGCCGGATCCTACGGGGAGCGTCAATCCGTTACAGATCGTGACAGCGATGCTGGCGTTATTTTGGTTCTTCGGGATGATTGCCTTTCTGCTTCACGGTATCATCGGTTATCTGCGGCTGCGCCGCCGTGTAGCTTCGGCTGTTCCTTATGAGGCAGCGGGTTTTTCCTACTCGATTCGTCAGAGTGAGGCGGTTTCTTCACCGTTTATTCTCGGTTTTGTGAAGCCGAAGATCTATCTCCCGTTTGGCATGGAGGGCGAAACGCTGCGAGCCGTGCTCCGCCACGAAGCGACACATATCCGTCGCGGCGATCCGATCGTCAAGCTGATTGGCTGGCTCTTGGTTACCGTGTATTGGTTCCATCCTTTGGTCTGGCTCGGCTATATTCTCTTTTGCCGTGATGTCGAGTTGGCTTGCGATGAGGCGGTGCTGAGGGATACCGATCTGGCGGGACGTAAGCGGTACGCCGAGGCGCTTCTTGCTTGCCGTATGCAGGAGCCTCGTTTTTTGGGGATTCCCCTTGCCTTTGGCGAGGTAGGGATCGGTGTTCGGATCAAGCGCTCGCTGGCGATGCGTAAGCCTGTGATATGGCTGGTGGTGCTTTCGATCCTTGTTTCCGCTATTTTGGCCGGCTGTCTTCTGACCGATCCGATACAGGAAAAGAACGGTGAAGACGATGGCTACTCCTTACAGGATGGTGCCTTTACCATGACCGATGTCATCGCAGGCAGTACCACCGATGCGGTTTCCCTTTCGCTGATCACGCTGGATCGGAATGAATTCGGAAATATCCGTATGCAAACCAAGCTGAATAATCATGGTGCCAAGGAGGTGGTGTACGGCGCTACCTTCTACCTTCAGATCCGCGACGGAAACGAATGGGTGAACAGCCCGGCAGAGGCGGATGTCGTCTTCCCCTCCATCGCGTATACCCTCGGTTCTTACGGGAGCGAAACCTGCTCGTATCTTTTGGACCTTGGTTACGATGTGTCACGCGACGGACAGTATCGTCTGCTTGTGCCGGTGACGGTCGGCAAAGAATCTCATCAGGTTTGGCTGACCTTTTCGGTATTGCATGACGGCGGAAGCACAAACGAGAAGGATATGCTTTGGCTTGATCGCTATGTGTTGCATGACTTCCAAAGCGGCGGAGAAACCGATCAATACACCCTGTCCTGTAGCGGCTTCCGCCGTTCGATTGACGGCTCTGTTCATCTCTCGGCCGCTATACATAACCATACCGAAGAAGAGGCTACCGCCGGCTACGCTTTTACGATGCAGTACTTAAACGGCGATGTTTGGGAGTCGGCAGGCTTGGCCGATGGAGCCTATGTCTCTTTTCCCGAAGTCGCGTTGATCATTGAGCCGGGTAAGAGCATCGGTATGTCTTACGAAATTACCTTGTTTGATCTGTCCCGTATCGGTACATATCGGCTTTTGATTCATATCGGCGGGCAGAGCGGCTATGGTCTTTGGATCGAATTTCAGATTTCCGAGCCGTCAGATGATGACCTTTTACCCGGTCTCTCGATGCTCTTGGATATGACCGACGAGACAATCGAAGGACTGTTGACAGGGAAAACACGGGCCGAAATCTGTTCCCGCTGGGGCAACCCCTACGAAACGGTAGGCCAAAACGAGTATTATTATGTTGTGGCCAATGACAGTATCTTGACGCTGGCCTTGCGATACCGGGATGACGGTGTCTTATCTTCAGCCTCGGTTGAGCGCACCGCCTATGCTTTGCCGACCAAAAAATCTCTGACTTCTATGACCGATGAGGCCATTCGCGAGTCTCTGGTCGGTCAACCGGCGCTTGCCCTCCGCCTCTCTTGGGGCAGACGTAACGGTGAGTACCGCTACTTCGTTGCCTATGACGGACGGGATGATATCGTGATGGAGGTCAGTCTTACCATCGATTCCCAAACACAGCGTGTCGCGAGTGTATCGATTGACCGTAATGCTCCGGGCATCATGAGCTCGGAAACCGAGAAGACCTGATATACAAAAAACCGCACCCGATCGGGGTTCACCCTAAAGGACAGTTTTCAAAAATACGGTGTATCTTGAAAAAGATATGCCGTATTTTGCATTTGTGTCCACAAATGCAGTGCTTCACAAGACTGAAATAAAGACTATAAAATACAAAACTAACTCAAAGCCGCTTATGGAAAACAATCCCTGTAAGTGCTTTTTGCTACCTTCTGGGAAGTATGAAAAAGCCTTCCTCCGGGAGGAAGGGGGACCACGAAGTGGTGGAAGGAGCCTGCGTAAATTAAAATTTGTACTGATTTTACCGTAACGCACTCTCC
>SVSA01000099.1 GCA_015064545.1 Oscillospiraceae bacterium
AGGGGATATTCGTACGGAATGTCAAGCAAGGCGGAAAACGAAAGAGAATCGCCATCAACGCGCTTGACCGCGACCGTAGCGGTAGTCAGGTGATCGGCACGCAGGGATACCGATTCGACAACTGCCTCAACCGACACGGTTTGGCCGTCAAGGGAGGTAATCCGTCCGATATGCCACTGAAAATAAAGCAAAGAAACGGTAAGAGAGGCCATGATAGCAAGCGCCGGGGGCAACAGCGGGAGCGGCGAATCGATGCCGAGACGAAAGCGAAGCGCATGCAAAAGGAAAAGTACAGTGATGCTAATGGCCGTACCTCCCAAAGCGACAAGCTTGATGGTGGCGCCAAACGGAACAGCAAGCAGGGAAACCAGGCAAAAACAGAGACAGGTGTAGATCGCACTTCGTTTTTTTATCGCGTTCATGTCAGGCTCCTTTCTCACGGCTCTCCTTGTATTGTATCACAGCGAGGGGAGATATGCAAGAAAAGTCTCGGAAAATTGTGTATTTTTGGCTGGGGTGGGCGATACTTCTTTTGTTCGAAGGAGGGGTGATATGGAAATTCAACGATACTTGAACGGAAAACAAATCAGCAAGCAAGAGTTGTCTTTGCTGGCGGCGGTGACGCCGGAGCTGGAACGCGCGGTGCGAGCGGTTCAAAAGCGTGCCGAGGCGGAGCAGACCGTCCTCCCTCCGATACCGATACCATCGGAGACGCATGGCTGATCGCGCGCGCCATGCGGCGCTTTATGTTCGCGTTTCGACCGATGCGCAGCGAGAGGAAGGGTATTCGATTGATGCGCAAAGCGAGATGTTGGTGGCGTATTGTGTCAGCCGGGGGATACGGCAATATGAGCTGTACGTTGACGGTGGCTTCAGCGGCAGTCATATCGATCGCCCCGAAATGACGCGGTTAATTGCCGATATCCGACTTCGCAAAATCAGTCATGTTGTTGTCTATAAGCTGGATCGTTTGTCGCGAAGCCAAAAGGACACGCTCTATCTGATTGAGGATGTCTTGCTGCCGAACGGTGTCAGCTTTGTTTCGCTGAACGAGAATATGGATACCGCCACCCCGATTGGACGGGCGATGCTGGGCATCATGTCGGCTTTTGCCCAGCTGGAGCGCGAAACCATCCGCGAGCGAACACGGATGGGTATGAAGGAGCGTGTAAAAAGCGGCCTTTGGCCGGGGGGCGGCAAGATCCCTTTTGGGTATGATTATGACGCTTCGCGCGGTATTCTGGTGCCGAATCGCGATGCCGATACGGTTCGGCTGATGTATGAACTGTATTTGCGCGGTTGGTCCATGATGGCAATTGCCCGCTATACCGGGCTCAAATATGAGCGCTTGGCCGAGCAGATCCTGCGCCGCAAGACCAATGCCGGATATATCGTTTATAATGGGGAAACCTATCGCGGACAGCATGAGGCGATTGTTTCGGAGGAGACCTATGAAGCGACCATGAGAAAAATGGCCGAGCGTGCCCGTGGAAATTTGGGTCAAGCCAAGTGTCTTTTGGCCGGTTTGATCTACTGTGGTGTTTGCGGTGCCAAAATGCGCTATCAGAAGTGGGGAAAGGCCGGCTACAAGATTTACTGCTATTCACAGGACAAGGGGAAACCGCATTTGTCACACGGAGGTCCTTGCCGAAACGGAAAGATGTGGGCAGACGAGCTTGAGCAGACCGTCATCGAGGATTTGTTTTCCATGTCATCCAAGCGCCTTGAAAACGAAAGCGAGGACGAACATCGCGGCGACGCTCGGGAGCTGTTTGAAAAGCAGATGGATCGTTTATCGAGAAAGCTGAAAAACCTGTATCATCTCTACGGAGACAGCGGCGATCAAGCATTGACCGAAACGATCGAGGATACCAAGCGTGATCTCGAGGCGGTCAAGGAGCGGTTATTGGCGTATGAGGCGGAGAATCAAAGCAGTCAGGCGCGTCAGGTCGCTCTTACCGAGTTGAATAATGCGGAAAAAGCATGGGACTATATGACGCAGGCGGAAAAGCAGAATGTGCTTCGCAGTATGATTGAAAGAATTGTGGTGACTTACGATCGGGTAGAGGTGTATTATAAGCTCTTGACAGACGCAGGGAAGGATGCTATAATGGAACCGTAGTCTATAATGCGGAGGAAATCCTATGGGACGTTTTGGCTCACCGCAGCTCGGTTATCATGCGGAAGAAGATGAAAATGATATTCCGGAACTGAATAAATGCCCACAATGCGGTGCCTTTTTCGAGGGCGATCTCTGTCCGATCTGCAAAACACGCTGTCCGGAGGAAATGAAGGCCGGCAACCGTAAGCCCCTAAAGAAGGCTCGTGTGAGAAAGAGCCGTGCGAAGGGCTATCGGATGCCGCCGGTGTGGTATCTTCGCTTTTGGTTTATTCTGCTGATCAGTACCGTTTCGAGGCTGGCGGCAGTCGTGCTTGTCTGGATGACTGACTGGAAAACATGGCTTAAGGTGACGGCAACCGTGCTGTTCTTGGGCGGAAGCTATGTGTTTAGCTTTGCCTTGCAATCGTTTTTCGGATGGTATGGAATGGGGAGCGACGAGCCATCGGATTACATTCAGGCAACGCTTTCCGAGGAGGAATACCGAGAACGCTGTGAAACGGTGGCCTATGAATCGCTGATGCGAAATCCGAATGCCTACCGCGGGAGCTTTATGACAGAAACGCTCACGGTTACGGCGGTTGTCAAGAGCTATTTTACAGACTCCGGCACCGAGGTGCGTGTTCTTCATGCCCGGGATGAAGAGGACCGCATCTACTGTGTATACGATTGCCGTGTCCAAAACAGCAGCGGCTTTCTTCGCGGCGATACGGTCGTGGTTTACGGTGAGTTTGCCGGTGTGGATGCCGAGTATACGCTTGGCACCGAGGAGCTGGTCCCGCTTATCTATGGTGCTTATATCGATCGGATACCGGAATAGCGGTTTACAAAACATAAAAAGGAGCGCGGTTGCTTGACCGATGCTCCTTTTTTTGTGGCCCTGTTTGCCAATTTGCCGCGAGGAACATCTTGTCAAAGAAAAACAGTAGGATCGATCAACAATTCAGCACCTTATGCCATTGTCAAAACCCAAAAGCTTCGGTATAATAAAAACAAGGAAAAGTCAATCGACTTTCCGCAAGAAAAAGAAAGGTCAGGAATTCTTATGATTTACAGAGTCGAACATCCCAAACCTCAATTTGAACGTGCCGGCTGGAAAAATCTGAACGGTACGTGGCAATTTGAAATCGATCGCGGCAATAGCGGTGCAGCCCGCAAGATTTATGACGATAGCGTAAGGCTTTCTTCCGAGATCTGTGTTCCTTTCTGTCCGCAGAGTGAGCTGTCGGGGATCCGGGATGTTGATTTTATGAACTCGGTCTGGTATAAGCGGACGGTTGAGCTGACCGAGGCCGAGGTGAGTGGTAAGGTATATCTTCATTTCGGTGCCGTTGACTATTTGGCTACCGTGTATGTCAACGGGGTTCGTTGCGGTGAGCACAAGGGTGGCTATGTTTCGTTTAAGGTGGATGTGACGGATTATGTCCATGCCGGGGTGAATACGCTTTGTGTTCATGCCGAGGATGACGAAAGAAATCGCCTCATTCCTTGCGGAAAGCAAAGTTATGAATATGCCTCCCGCGGCTGTCATTACACGCGTACGACCGGTATCTGGCAGACGGTCTGGATGGAATTCCTGCCGGTGACACATATTGAAAAGGTGAAGTATCTGACCGATACCGATGCCGGTACCCTTACCGTCATTGCCGATGTTTGCGGTGCTTCGACGCTGACCGTTGCCGCATCGTTTGCAGGCAAGGACTGCGGCCGTGCCTCGGCTGTATCGGACGGCAGACAGCTTGTTCTCACCCTCAAGCTGACCGAAAAGCACCTTTGGGAAATCGGAAAGGGCGGTCTTTATGATTTGACGCTGACCTATGGCGAGGATACGGTCAAGAGCTATTTCGGACTTCGTTCGATCGATTATCGTGATTACAAATTCTTCTTGAACGGAAAATCGGTGTTCCAGCGCCTGATTCTGGATCAGGGCTTCTATCCCGACGGTATCTATACCGCTCCTTCGGATGCCGAGCTGGAGGCGGATATCGACCGCTCGGTTGCTATGGGCTTCAATGGCGCCCGTCTGCATGAAAAGGTGTTTGAGGAGCGTTTCCTCTATCATGCTGACCGTAAGGGCTATTTGGTATGGGGTGAGTTCCCGAACTGGGGACTGGATCACTCCTATGCCGATTCGATCTACGGAATTCTTCCCGAGTGGCTGGAGGAGGTTGAGCGCGACTTCAATCATCCTGCGATCGTCGGCTGGTGTCCGTTCAATGAAACCTGGGATCAGAACGGAAGAAAGCAGTACGACGATGCGCTGGCGGTTGTCTATTACGCTACCAAGGCAGCCGATCCGACGCGTCCCTGCATTGATACCAGCGGTAACTTCCATGTTGTGACCGACATTTACGATGTGCACGACTATGAGCAGGATCCTGCCAAGTTTGCCGAAACACACGCGTCTCTGGCTACCGACGGTACTTATCGGGATCGTTTCGGAAACCGCCAAAACTATGATGGGAAGCTGCCCTTCTTCGTCAGTGAGTACGGCGGCATCCAGTGGACCGATAAGGGCGGCTGGGGTTATGGTAACGCGCCGAAGACCGAAGAGGAATTTCTGGCCCGTCTGAAGGGATTGACCGATGTTCTCCTCGATAATCCCCGCATTTTTGCTTACTGCTACACACAGCTGACCGACGTTGAGCAGGAGCAGAACGGCCTTTATACCTACGACCGTAAACCGAAATTTGATCCTGCCATCATCCACGCTATCTTTTCCAAGAAGGCAGCCGTGGAGGATTGAGTCCTTTGATGGCGTAAAAGGATAATCCCCGGAACCACATCGGCGGTTCCGGGGAATTTTTCTATGCGTTAGAATTCGATTTTCTTTTCGATATAAGACTTCAGCTCGGAGATCGGAATACGAACCTGCTCCATCGTGTCGCGGTCGCGAACCGTGACACAGTTGTCGCCTTCCTTCTCGGCATCGCCGACGGTTTCAAAGTCGACCGTAATGCAGAGCGGTGTGCCGATTTCATCCTCGCGGCGGTAACGCTTGCCGATCGAGCCGGCATCGTCGAAGTCGACCATGAAATACTTGGACAATTCAGCCTGAATCTCAAGCGCCTTGCCGCTGAGCTTTTTGGACAGCGGAAGCACGGCTGCCTTGAAGGGGGCGAGCGCCGGATGGAGACGGAGAACCGTACGGACGTCGTTCTTGGCGGCATCAACCACTTCTTCGTCATAAG
>SVSA01000010.1 GCA_015064545.1 Oscillospiraceae bacterium
ACACTGTTCCTTTCGTTCTCTTAGCGTTCAGATAGGATACCGGTTTCCAGACAAAGCCGGAGATCGAGCTTTTTGGGTACCGTATACCGTGCAAAACGAACCTGCACAAAATCGCCGCGTCGGCCGATAACAACACCGTCTCCAAACACCTTGTGCGTTACGGGTACACCCTCATAATAGCCGGCCATCATCCGGTCAACTGCCTGCTTTTCGCGCTTCTTGCGCTGTTTTCGTTCGACTGCGCTTGCTTCAGGCTTGGCCTCATGCACGGGATCGTTCAACAGGATCGATATAAAGCTGAAGCCTTGGGGCTCCTCGCCGAAGGCCGAGAGCCAGGTAACGGTTTCAAGTAGCTTCTTAGCGCGAGTGACGCCGACATAGAAAAGGCGTCGCTCTTCCTCACGTTCCTTCTTTTCCTCTTCCGAAAAGGATTTTCCATTGGTCGGCACGGCCGTAGCGGGCAAAATTCCGTTTTCGGCATCGCAAAGAATAACATGGTCGAATTCCATACCCTTGGCCGAATGAATCGTGGAAAGAATAATCCCCTGCTCCGAGGCAGCTCCCTTGCGTACCGCTTCTTCTAATGTGACCAAACGGCGAAAAAAATCCTTTTTTTGCGGATGGCGAAGCGCCAACGCCCGAAGAACGCGGATTTTGACCGCATCCTGCTTGCCTCCCGAAAGAGAATGCTCATATGCCGTTTCTTTGAGAATTAGGCGAATTCCCTCTTCGGCATCTGCCTGATGAATGCGGAACAACGCCGTCGCAAGGCGCGCGGCGCGGCGGCGAAGCTTTTCGGAAAGCATCGGAGCTTCGGCAATATATTCGGGGTAAGAGAGCATCCCTTCTCCCGCATTCTCGCGCAAAACCGCCTCCATTTCCCCGCGCTTCATGCCGGGTAACAGCTTATAGTATAGCCGTTGAAAGAGCGCCGCATCAAAGGGATTCGCGGCAAAATGAAAAATCGAAACGATATCGGTTACCACATGATGCGTAAAGAAAAGACTGTCACCGCCGCGTACGCGGTATGGTAACCCGCTTTCCGAAAGCAGATCAATGAGCGGCAAAAGCGAATCGTTCAATCGCGTCAATACAGCAACCGAGCCGTTCTTCTCATGACGGTTCTGAATCGCTATGGTATGAATATGCTCCGGCAGATGTTTTATGTCAGAGAGCTCGGTGCGAAGAATCGGCAAGCCGCGATCATTATCGGTCACCATCGCCTTATCGGCCGTACGTCTTTCGGTATTGCGCGCAATAAAGCGGCCTGCTGCCTCGACGATGGTAGCACTGCTGCGATAATTTCGTCCGATGGAAAGAATTTTGGCATCGGGATATACCGTATCGAACGTCAAAAGCCCCTCAGGATAGGCGGCACGAAAGCCATAAATACTTTGATCCTCATCGCCGACCATAAAAAGATTGCCATGCCGCTCGGCAACCTTACGCAGGATCATATGCTGAATTTTGGAGGTATCCTGCGCTTCATCCACACAGATATAGCGAAACCGGTCGGCATAAACAGCATTGACCTCGGGGCAGGTACATAAGATTCTATAGCCGTAGCAAAGCTGATCGTCATAATCCATCAGCCGATGCTCCTGCTTGAAATCGCGATAGCGGCGATACAGCAAGGGAAAATCCCAACCATTGATACGAATCTGCGTTTTGATCTCCTCATCGGTCAGCATACTGTTGCGGCAGTAGGTGATCGCCGTACGGACATCACGCAGGTCATTTTCGCCCGGATACCGCCCCTGCTCAAGCATCAACGACCGAAGAATCGCCGATACATCGGTCTCCTTTTCCAACAGAGCAAAGGCTTTCCGTCCCGTGACGCGTTCATAGCGGTGGATCATGGCGGCACAAAAGCCGTTGATCGTTCGGATTTCGATCTCTCGGCTTCCGAATAAAGCCTCATAGCGCTTCTGCATTTCTTTGGCGCCCGCCACGCTGTAGGTGGTTGCCAGAATTGAGGAGGGCGGAATGCCGAGGGCACGCACCATATAGCCGAGACGCGCAATCATAACCGTTGTTTTACCGCTTCCCGGCACCGCCAGAAGCAGAACATGGCCGTCGACCGTCTGACAGGCAGTCTCCTGCTCGGGATCCAAGGTTAATGAATATTCCTTTTTATACGCCGCAAACCGTGCGCGGTCATTTGTCACCCCTGTCACCCCCGTCTGCCAAAAACGGGGATGCAGCATTACGCTCCATCCCCATTGTTTCGGTAAAGTTACTGCAGATTACCGTTGACGTCCTTAATCTCCAACTTAACCTTGTTGTCGTCAACAAAGGTACGCAGGCCGCCGCGGAAACGGCGGAAATTCGCTTCAAGGTGCTCGCAAACAATCAGCTCGGAAGGAATATCGGGATCGTTCACATAGAAAATAATCCGCTCCTCAAGCTCCTTTTTCAGGCCGAAAAAGGTCTTATAAATTGCATAGTCGAACACAATTTTCTCAATGTTTTCGGCGGTCAGACGATAATGCTTAAAGCGATTCTTATCACTCTTATCGCAGAATACAACCTCATTCTTGTGTACAATAATAGCATCTTCTACTACGTTTGCCATGGTTACCAATCCTTTCTCTGACGGTAGCCGTCAGTCTGCCGTTACGGCAGGCGTTATTTCATTATTCTCTTCTTAGGATATCACATTTTTTGGCGCCTGTCAAGACAAGAACGCAACATCTTACAAGAATTTATCCCACAAACAGGTCTTTGGCGGCTTCGCGACAGGCATCCAGCCGAGCCTTCACCTCGTCAGCCGTCTCACCCTTGGCCATAAAGTAGACCTTCACCTTCGGCTCCGTACCGGAGGGACGGATAACAAGCACGGTATTCTCCGTGACATAATACAGCACATCGGAGGACGGTAAGCCTGTCGGCTCACACCGACCGCTCACCAAATCGGTTATGGTTCCCGCCTGATAATCACGGATCACGCGAACCGCTTCTCCGGCAAAAACCGTCGGCGGATTGTCGCGCAGTGCCGTCATCAGTGCCGCCATCCGCTGTTTTCCGTCCGATCCGCTCATGGCAATGCTACTCACGGCCTCGCCGAAGTTTCCGTAACGGATATACAGCGAATCCAGCGCATCCTTCAGCGTCATGCCCTTGGCACGATAATAGGCCGCCATTTCGGTTACAAGAAGCGCCGCTACCACCGCATCCTTATCGCGGGCATAGGTTCCCTTCAAATAGCCGTAGCTTTCCTCAAAGCCCAGCAAATACGTGCCGTAGCCCGCTTCCTCGTGCTTTTTGATTACCTCACCGATAAACTTAAAGCCGATCAGTACATCAAACATGGTCACCCCGTTGGCTTCACAAATACGGCTGGCAAGCTCGGTTGTCACAATGCTTTTGACCGCATACGCATCGGCGGGAATTCCGCCGTTTTCACGGCAAGCGGTAACGATATAATCCAGAAGCAAACAACCAACCTGGTTACCGGTCAGGCCGAGATAATCCTTCCCGACACGGATATTGATTCCCATACGGTCGGCATCGGGATCGGTCGCAATAATTAAGTCGCAGTGATGTGAGTCCGCCAGCGTCTTGGCCAGGGTAAATGCCTCGGGAAACTCGGGATTCGGGTAATGAACCGTCGGAAAATCACCGTTCGGGTTTTCCTGCTCGGCCACAACCAGTACCTTTTCCAAACCGGCACGGCGCAATACTTCAGGAACAAGACGGTATCCCGCACCGTGAAGAGGGGTATAAACCACCGTCATATCCCGCTGGGAACGGATCTGCGACGGATCGACCATCTGCTCCAGCACCGCCGCCATATAAGCTTCGTCCACCTCGGCACCAATCATCGTAACCAAGCCCTTGGTCTTCGCCTCAGACAGCGGCATCCGGCGAACACCCTCAAACAGATCACAGTCCATCATATACGATGCCACCGCCTCAGCCTGCTCGGGAGCAAGCTGTGCACCATCGGCCCAATACGCCTTATATCCATTATATTCCTTCGGATTGTGGGAGGCGGTCACGTTAATACCGGCAATACATGAAAAATGCCGTACCGCAAAGGAAAGCTCCGGCGTCGGGCGTGCACCGTCAAACAAATACACCGAAAGCCCGTTTGCCGCCAACACCTCGGCGGAGGTGTGAGCAAAAAGCTCGGAATTGTTGCGGGTATCATAGGCGATCACCACCGTGCCGCCGCCCTGTGCCGCAATATAGTCTGCCAGTCCCTGCGTGGCACGGCCAACCGTGTGAATATTCATATTGTTAATACCGGCGGCCATCGTACCGCGCAAGCCGGCAGTACCAAAGCTAAGCGAAGAGGCAAAGCGTAGGCGCAGCTCCTCATCATTCTCCGCAATCGCCAAAAGCTCAGCCTTCATTTCCTCTGACACCTTGTCGGAGGAGAGCCAACGCCGGTATTCATGCAGTATATTCATATCTGTCATAGTTGTCATCCTTTCGGTAATTAGTCTCGGATTTCCCCGTACATTCCGGTCGGAATGAATGCGGGATATTCCAAATGCAAAAAGCTTAAAAATCCGCAAAAGCCTTCATCGTCAATCGTCATGATCATATCATAGCTACGGGATTCGCCCGGCACCGAGTGCACAAACAAGGGTTGCATACCGCACACCTCAGCAGCGCAAAGAAGCGGCAAAAGTCCGTTTTCGGCTGTCACGCGGAATTCAAACATCGGTGCCTCATCCCCGATGGGAAGCGTCAATGTTTTTTTCAGCAAGGCAAAAACGGTGCGTCCCTCGCCGCCGGTTTCCACACGGCAAATCTTTGTAATACGAAGGCCGTACTTCATGATCAGGCCGCGGAAGCCTGCCAGACGGCCATCGGTCGAGTTTTCGATCGGCAGGATACAATACGCACAGCGGCCGTAATAGACATTTTCACAAATTTCGGCAAAATCGTGTCCATACAGCACCTTTGGCTCGCGCAACAGGGTAGAAAAACAGGTATAGGCCTCATCGGCGTAGGAGCTTTTCATATACGAGATCGTCTCGTTTTCCTCCCCCGGCGGCTCATCGAAAAAGGTACCCGCCGCCTGTAGGCCCCGAATGCCCAGACTATCGGTCAAGCGCTTCAGCAGCATGGCACGCGAGGCAGCCGAGAGAATCCCTTCGGCTACCGCTACCCGATGGGCATTCAGCGGTGATACCGAAGACAGGGACGGCAACCCTGTCAATTCCCGATAGCGTGCGGCAAAGGCCTCATCGCGAAAAAAGATTTCATCCTCACCGGCTTCGTCGCAAAGAAGCTCCGCCAGCTCACCAAGATGCGCAATCTGCTTTTCATGGAGCGAAAGGCGCACATCGGTCAGCTCCCGCAGATTGCCGATCACAATATCGGTCTTGCTATTCGGCATACGGACTCCCCCTGTTGTCGGTTTTACACTTAAATGATCCGATCCATCGTCTGATAACAGCCGGCCAAGAAGGCGCGCAGCTCATCAGCCTCAAGACGACGCTGCGCCAACAGCGCCAGCATATAGATCTGCTTGGCGGCCATTTCGGCGGCGTCGGGTTCGGATTGAAGCTTTTGTCCGAGGCGGCGGATCATGTCGCAGCCGGCATTCAAAACCAGTTCCCCCTCGGGCGCCGGCATGGACTCGTTCATACCGTACAGCTTCATCATTTCACCAAAACGGCGTTGCTCCTCCGAAACGGTCAGAATTGCAGGAAGCGAGGTATCCTTCAGCGTTTCAAAGCGTACCGTCAGTTTCTCCTTACCGCTGACCTTGACAAACAGCGCCGAAAGCGCCTCATCCTCATAGTTCTCCCCGTCTCCCTTGAGCGCCTCGGCAACGCCCGCGTCCACACGAAGAAATTTCACACCTCGATCCTGCTCAACCATCGACATGAATTGGTTATCGAGTCCCTTATCGAGATAAGCCACCGCCATGCCCTGCTCTTCCAGCATCGCCAAATACTGGGCCTGCGTAGCCTTATCGGTCGCATAATACACCGTATTTTCGTGGGTTTCCTTGGCGGCCTCCAGATATTCGTCAAGTGTTACCGTGCGGCCATCCGTCAAGGGATACAAAAGCGAGCCCTTGACACGGTCGTAGAACTTCTTTTCACGCAAGCAGCCGTATTCGACAAAAATTTTGAGATCCGGCCACAAGCCCTCATAGCTCTCACGCTCGGTATTAAACATCGAATTAAGCTTGTCGGCCACCTTTTTCACAATGTGCTGTGACATTTTGCTGACATAGCCGCTGTTCTGCAAATAACTGCGGGAAACATTCAGCGGCAGCTCGGGACAATCGACCACCCCGCGAAGCATGAGAAGAAACTCGGGGATCACCTCTTTGATGTTATCGGCCACAAACACCTGATTATAATAAAGCTTAACCTGTCCCTCTAAGCTCTCGTATTCGTTTGTGATCTTCGGGAAGAAGAGGATACCCTTAAAATTCAAGGGATAATCGGCGTTGATGTGGATATGGAACAGCGGCTCACGATAATCGTGAAACACCTTACGATAGAAGTCTAAATATTCCTCCTCCGTACAGTCGGAGGGATTTTTCATCCAAAGCGGTGCGGTATCGTTGATCGGCCGGGGAGCGGACTCCTCCGCGCTCTCCTCCTCGGGCTTGTCGGCAGGCGCTTCCTCCTCGCCCTCAAAATAGATCTCAACCGGCATAAAAGCGCAGTACTGCGTCAAAATTCCCTTCAGGCGCTCGGCATTCAAATATTCCTCTTCGCCCTCGGCGATGTGCATCACCACATCGGTGCCGCGCGTTGTCTTTTCGGAGGCGGCCAGCGTATAACTACCGTTTTCGCCGCAAATCCAGCGAACGGCCGGGGCATCGGTATACGATTTCGTTTCCACCGTAACCGAATCTGACACCATGAACGACGAATAGAAGCCAAGACCGAAATGACCGATGATGCCATTATTGGCGGCATCCTCACCCTCATATTTCTTAATAAAATCCAAAGCGCCCGACAGCGCGATCTGGCAAAGATAGCGATCCAGCTCCTCCTCGGTCATGCCGATACCGTTATCCGAAACCGTAATCGTACCGGCCTCCTTATCAAGCGAAACGGTAATACGATAGGGCGCTTCATCTGCCTCATACTGTCCCAGCGAGGCAAGCCGGCGCAACTTGGTTACCGCGTCACAGGCATTGGAAACGATCTCGCGCAAAAAAATATCCTTGTCGGAATAGAGCCATTTCTTGATGATCGGGAAAATGTGCTCGGTCTCGACCGAAATACCGCCTTCGCGGATAGGATTCTTGATTTCTTCAGACAAAATAACTACTTCCTTTCCGAAATAAAAGATCAATTGTTTTTATTGTATCCCATTCTTTCCGCTTTTTCAAGCATCATTTGTTAATTTTTCCCCGATTTATGACGATATAGCTCCCGGATGAAGAATCACTTGACAAATCGCTCGTCTTATGCTATGATTGGCCCAGAAGAAAGAGAGGATAAGACCCATGGATTTTTCATCGGTAATTGCGTTCATTGAGAATGAGATTCGTGGCAACCGCGGGGTTCCCGGTTGCGATTTTCAGGTCATGCAGGATCATGAGGTCCTGTTCCGTTACCGAAGCGGAACCTCCGACGAGAAGGGTGTCGTTCCGGTTTCGGGTCAAGAGCTTTATTATATGTACTCCTGCACCAAGCCGATCACCTGCACGGCGGGTATGCAGTTAGTCGAGCAGGGGCGTCTCCTTCTGGATGCCCCCGTCAGCACCTATCTTCCCGAATTTCGGGATGCTTTCGTTCTGAAAGACGGACAGCCGACTGCTCCGTCACGTACGATGACCGTGCGCCATCTTTTCACCATGAGTGCCGGCTTCGATTACAACTGGGGCAAGCCGCCGCTGAAGGCGCTCCTTGCCACCAACCCTCATGCCAATACCCGTACCGTTGTCGGCACCTTCATTCAATCGCCGCTTGTGTTTGATCCCGGCGAACGCTTTCAATACAGCCTCTGCCACGACGTTCTGGCCGCTGTTATTGAGGTTGCGGCCGGTATGACCTTTTCCGACTATTTGAAGCGCTCGATCTTTGAGCCGCTCGGCATGACGCACACCGGCTTTTTCCCTACCGAAGCCGAAACGGCGGCGATGGCCGCCCAATTCCTGTTCCAACCGCCGCACACCATAACACCGATGGAAAAGGTCAATTCCTTCCGTATCACCGACGCTTACGAAAGCGGCGGCGCGGGCTTATATTCCTGTCTTGACGATTACGCTCGCTTTGCCGACGCAATGGCAAACGGCGGCATCGGCGTCAGCGGTGCCTCAATTCTCAAGCCCGAGACCATCGACCAGATGCGTGCGCCGCAGTTGACCAAGTATTTGATCAACGATGCCTTTTCTATCCCTGCCGGTCCCGGCTATGGATACGGTCTCGGTGTTCGGACGTTGATCGATCGATCGCGCGGCCAGCGCAGCGCCATCGGCGAATTCGGCTGGGACGGAGCGGCAGGCTCTTATCTGATGATGGACCCCACGCATCGCCTGTCGATCGTCTTCCTCATGCACGTTCGCAACTGGGTGCTGCTTCTCGGCCATAGCCATGCGGCGCTTCGTGACCTGACCTACGAAGCCCTTGGGCTTTGAGCACTTCTTCTGTGATTCGATAAAAAGGATCGGAAGGTATAGCCTTCCGATCCTTTTGGTTTATAACATTTTTCCTTATGCTTCAGCAAAATAGTCCTCATAGCAAAGTCCGACCGTACGACCGATCTCCTTGAGCTCGGCGATCGTCTTTTCATTGGCCGGGATGCCGATCTGAAGCTTTTCGGCCATCGATTCCATCTCTTTTTCGCCATGTGTATAAATTCGATCACAGCCGTCGGCCTTGGGGCTTTCGCGCAGCTCGCGAAGCAGCTGTGACATCCGCGCTTTGATTTCCTTCTTATCGCCGAACATACCGTAATCGATCGCCCAGAAGCAGAAAGAGGTGTCGGCGTTTCCGCTGTTTTTGACATGGGGTGAGGTGGTGCCGCCGGCAAAAATTGAGGTAAACATTTCGACAATAATCCCAAGACCATAGCCCTTATGCGAGCCGGTTTCCTCGTTCCAGCCGCCAAGCGGGAAAATGCCGCCACCGCGTTTTCCGATAATATTGCTGAGAACACGCGCCGCATCGTCGCAGTCGGCGCCGTTTTCATCAGCAGCCCAGCCCTGCGGCAGGGGCTTTTCTTTTTTATTATAAACCTCGACCTTACCGCGCGTTACCACCGTCGTCGCAACATCATACCAGAAATCGGTCGGATCGGCCGGCATACAGACCGCAATCGGACTGGTGCCCAGCATGGCCTTCTTGCCGCCGGTCGGAATGGCAATCGCCTCGGTATTGGTCATGCACATACCGAGAAGATCCTGCTCGGCCGCCATCTTGGTATAATAGCCGGCAATACCGTAATGGTTGGAGCCGCGAACAACGACCGCACCGATACCATGCTCCTTTGCCTTGGCAATCGCGAGCTCCATGCCCTTTCTGGCAACAATTTGTCCCATCGAACGGGGCGCATCGATGACCGCCGAAATCGGTGTTTCAAACACGGTGGTCGGCGTAACATCCACCACAATCGAGCCCTCCTCGATTGCCTTGTGATAACGAATCAACCGCTGAATACCGTGCGACTCGATACCGTAAAGATCCGCTGTCAAGAGCACATCTACAATGTCGCGGCTGTCCTTCTCTGAAAAGCCGCGGCGAACAAAAATGTCCTCACAATAGCGGCGAACCGACGAAACCTTCAAATTCGTATAAGCCATAGTCAAATCCTCCCTGCTTTCCGGAAAGCATACTTTTTTAATTCTGCTTACGTGTGACAGCGGTTTGGCGCGTATCACACGAATCCTAATTTTCGCTATCATAACTATACCACAAGGATCCCCCGAATTGCAAGTACCAAGTCCTATGCAAATTTAACAAATTGCATCCAATAACCTCTTTTCGCCCTTCTTTTTCCTCCGAAAACGATACAGAGCCTACCTTATTTATTATATTTTCCACCTTTATTCCCGGCTGACGCACCACCGTTCAAGATACCGAAGAGCCTCGCCCGAGACGAAACAAATGCATTCTATCAAGAGTGGTGAAAACAAACAAAAGCAGAGACGAAATCTTGGTTGTCTTGTACATTGAATGACACCGAGATCTCACGATACAATTAAGATGTCATATTTAGAAGAATAGCACGAAAAAACATCCGATGTTCTTCTCCGTCTTATCTCAAGTGCTGTACGGACTTCGTCGCAATGGACATCTGCGCAACCTATGATCAAATTCAAACAACAAGGACATACTATTACCCATGAAATCCGTAAAAGTAGGATTGCTTCCTTTATATGTTAAGCTTTACGACGATTGTCTCAGCTGGATGCGTCCCCGCATCGAAGCCTTCCACGAGACCATCATTGCCAAGCTGGAGGCCGAGGGACTGGAGGTTCTTCGCTCGCCTCTCTGCCGCCTGGAGGACGAATTCCGTGCCACGCTCTCGCGCTTTGAAGCGGAGGGTGCCGAAGCGGTCATCACCCTGCATCTGGCATACTCGCCCTCTTTGGAATCCGAAAAGCCCTTAAAAGAGTGCAAGCTTCCGATCGACATTCTCGACACCACCCCCGATTATTCCTTCAGTCCCGAGGAACCCAGCGCCGGGCTCGACTTCGATCACGGTATTCACGGCGTGCAGGATATGTGTAACCTGCTCTGCCGTAACCACGTTCCCTTTGACCTGTTTGTCGGTCATTGGGAGCAATCGGATGTCTGCCGTCGGGTTGCCAACTGTGTGCGCGCTCAGGTAGCCGCTTCGGCGCTTGCCACGGCACGCGTCGGAATCATCGGCGAGCCGTTTGCCGGCATGGGCGATTTCCGCGTCCCTTACGAGGAGATGAAGCGCGATATCGGCATCACGGTGGTTCCGGTTGCCACATCGGTGATCGGCAACTACGAGGACAAGGTTACCGAGGAACGCGTTGATGCCCTGCAAGCCGCCGACGAGGCGCGCTTTGTCAAGCACGATGTTTCCGAGGAGGCCTATCGCCGCATTACCAAAACCTCTCTTGCTGTCAAGGACTGGTGCGAGGCGGATCGTCTCGATGCCTTTACCATCAACTTTTTGGCTGTCGGCCGTACGACCGGCTTCCGCCACATGGTCTTCGACCGCGCTTGCCGCGCGATGGAGGACGGCATCGGCTATGCCGGTGAGGGTGATGTCCTGACGGCCGCCCTGGTCGGCGCTCTGCTCCGTTCCTGGGAGGACACCAGCTTTGTGGAAATGTTCTGCCCCAATTGGAAGGACAATGTTATCTTCTTAAGCCATATGGGCGAATATAACCTCCGCGTTGCCGCCAATGCCCCCACCCTGCGCGTTCGTCCCTTTCCCTTCGGCGATTCGGGTGACACCTACGCGCTGATGGCACCGATGAAGGCCGGTCAGGCCACCATAGTCAATCTGGCACCAATGGGGAACGGTGACTATACCCTTCTTGCCATCAACGGCACCATGCAACCGGTTCCCGAAGCCTCAAACTTCAACCATCTTGTCAATGGCTGGTTCAAGCCCAAGCTTCCGATCGACGAGATGCTGAGACTCTACAGCGAAAACGGCGGCACTCACCACAGTGCGCTCGTTTACGGCATTCCCGCCGAGGCGCTGCGGCCGATCGCCAAGCGATTCGGTTGGAAATTTGTGATAATTTAATTCGTTTGCCCAACGAATCGGATTATAATTTATCAATCAATAAGGAGAAAACCATGAGACCACAGAAACGCATTCTTGTTCTGCTGCTTGCGTTGTTCATGCTGGTAACAACCTTTGTTGCCTGTACAACTCCCGGTTCCCAAGGCGGAGAAACCGGAACCAACACACAGCAAGTTACAGACGGTAACGATGACACCACGGATGCCGACAGCACAGGCGACACATCGGGTGTGATAGGCGATGTGCCGGTGATTCCCGAGAATCTGACCTTCGATGGAAGAACCTTCCGCTTCATCACCTCGCCGCTGTCCGGCAGTGACTACGATGAGCTTTACCTCGACTTTGAGGGTGAGGCTACCGACACAATTTCCGAGGCTGTTTACCGCCGTAACTCGGCTGTTGAGGAACAGCTTGACATTCTTTTCGAGGTTCTGCACACCAACGACTATTATGAGGTTGTCAGCACCATCATCGAAATGAACCTGTCCGAATATCCCTACTACGATGCCGCTTACGCGACCGCCAACTCGATCGGCCCGGCCGCAACCGAAGGCCACTTCATTGACCTCAATCGTCTTGACTACGTTGATTTTGAGGCCGATTACTGGGATAGCAACTGCCACGAGGCTCTCTCGATGGGCCACCGCAACTACATGATGGTCGGTGATATCAGCATGTCGGTTTACGGCCGTGCTCACACCATCATCTTCAACCAGCAGATGCTGAAGGACGCCAAGGTAACCAAGGATCCTTACGCGCTGGTCGAAGCGAACGAATGGACCTTCGACAAGATGCTTGAAATGGTCCGCCTCACCGCTAAGCCCAACGGCGACGGTGTTCAGGACGAGCACGATATTTACGGTCTTTACAACCTGAATATCATGGGCACGCTCGGCTCCTTTGACTTCTCGCTGACCGGCAAGGACAGCGATGACTTCCCCACCATGTTCGAGCTGACCGATACCTTCTTCAATGCTTTCCAGATGCTCCGTGAGGTCAACTTCGATCCCACACTCCACTTCATTCCTCAGACCATGCTCAGCGTTACCGACTTCGGTGACTGGGGTCATATGTGGGACTGGGTTCGCGGTAATATGTTCACCAACGACCAGATCACCTTCATGTACGGCTCCTTCGACTCGATCAAGCTCCTGACCAACATGGCTTCCGACTACGGCGTTGTGCCGAACCCCATGCTGAATACCGAGCAAGAGCGCTACCAGTGCATGATCGATCCTTATGTTAACTTCCTCTGTGTACCGATCACCAACGGTGACAATGCCTTCACCGGTGCGGTTCTGGAGTACATGGCCTATGTTTCCCGTGACACCGTTCGCGAGGAATATATCGAAACCTTCTTGAAGTACCGTCAGAACCGTGACGAAAAGATGCAGGCCATGGTCGATATCATCTTCGACAGCATGCACTATGAGGTTTCCGACCTCTTCGCCCTTGGTATCCGTGACCTGATCGATGCCGCCTCCGGCGACGGCTCGCTCCAGAGCAAGTACGACGGCAGAAAGACCATCTATGCGGAAAACGTTCAGGCTCTGAAGGATCTGTTCGAGCTGCTGGATGAGCTTCAGAAGCCGATCACCCCGGATACGGACGCTTAATTTTCGATAATAATTAATTTTCGATAATAATTTTATAATTATTATAAAAACTATTTTTAATGGAGGAAAAACCATGAAAAAGCTTCTCATCGCGCTTCTTTCCCTTACGCTGATGGTTGGCATGCTGGCTCTCAACGCCTTTGCCGCCGTCCCCACCCAGCCCGCCGCTCCCGCTATCGAGGGTGAAGCTGTTGTTCTTCTCAACGGCAGCACCAACACGACCCTGAAGGGCGTCGACAACGAGTTCAACCAGTCCATCGCTGCTGTTGACTCGGGCGACAAGAAGATCATCGAGATCACCTATACTGACGTAAACAACGCCGGTATGCGTGTTGACCTGGATGGTGTTGTTAACGCTACCGATAAGGCCTACTTCGAATTCTGGGTTGACGCTTCTGCACTTGCCAACGCTGAAGCCGGCAAGATCGGTCTCGGTCTCCGTCTCTTCGCTCTGGATGGCTCTGCCGCTGACGTTTACAAGTGCGACGTTAATAACGTTGCTCACTACTACTACCAGGATGGTAACGCTTGGGTTGAGGGCCTCATGGGCGCTGACTGGGGCCAGATGAGCCTTCCCAACAACTATAAGGGCTATATTCGCGTTAACCTCGCTGAGTTCGCTTCTCACGTTCCGGACTTCTGCGGTAACGGCAAGACCCTGAAGCTTTCGCAGGTCTGCGGTCTCGCTTTCTGGTCGACCGTAACCAACGTAAACGGCACCTCGTTCTACTGCAACGACTTCCGTTTCGTTAACGCTTCTCTTGAGGCTCCCGGCACTCAGGCTCCTACCACTCAGGCTCCCAGCACCGATGTTACCCCTGTTCCCCCCGCCGGTTCTGACCTCGTTTCGATCGCCATCCTCGGCGGTGCTGTTGCACTGACCGCTACGGCTATCGTTATCTCCAAGAAGAGAAAGTAATCATTCTGCACGAATCGTATTCGTTTATTAAGGGTGTTCCCTTTCTTTCTAACCGTATAACGAATCAACGATGAGTTCGAAACGGTGGATGCCGAGCAAAACCGTTCGGCATCCACCGTTACTTTTTTCTCGGAAAGCTCCTCTTCTTCAATCCGACATACCGGTTGATCACCAACGATTTATTTACCGCCTCTTTTTTCGGCTGCTTTTCGCCGCGAGGCATCTCGGATTATTTTTCGTTTTTGACACGTTTTCATCGATTTATTCAGAAAGGATTCACCATGAAACACACGCTATTTGTCTTGCTTTGCTTGCTGCTCGGCGCGCTCGGTATTCTGGCCGCCTGCTCAAACACCCCGGAAGGCGGTGACGAATCGCATTCCACCGACCCGAGCACCTCAGAGCCCGACAGCACCACCCTGCCTCCCGAAACCGAGGAACCGCCCACGCCCCCCGCCGATTCGCTGACAAACGGCGCGCTCCCCCTTTACTGGCTCAATTGGGGCGGCGGTTCGCTTCCCCGTCCCTCCGCCTACGGCGGCGGCACCTGCGCCTGGAACTGGCTGGCCGCCAAAAACGCTCACGCCAATATTCTGTGTGTTCACTACCTTGCCGACATGGAAGACGGCAGCAAGGTTGTCGGCACACCGAATCCCGCACGTCTGAAGCTTTTGGCAGATAAAATGGCGTATGAGTTGAAGGAAAGCAAAACAGCCGGGGTTACGATCGTGGGCTATGAGGATGCTGTCCAGTTTACCGAAGCCATCGCCGCCGATGCCGGTTATACCGTCGATCAGCTGGCCGCCGTGCTTCCCAGCGGTAATTACGCTTACACCACCGCCTGGAACAGCGGCTCCTACATTGCCTGCGTCAATTCCCCCGAATGGACCGCATGGCAAACCGAAAACATGGCCATTATGGCTGAGGCAGGCTTCACCTGTATTCAGTACGATTTCCATCCCTATGCCGCCGCCGGCTATTTCTGCCGTTGCAAGAACTGCCAGGCCTCTTGGGCTGCCTACAGCAAGGCTAAGCTCGGAAGCGAACAGCCGATTCCCAAACTGATGGATTTCTCTACTGAGCTCGGACGCACCTTCTACCATTGGAAAATACAATCGCTGGCCAATTTCTTCCAGGCTACTGCCACAAAAGCACGCGAAATCTGCCCTGAATTCAAGATCAGTATGAACCAGAATGCAAACGGCTATGGCTATTCCTTCGAAACACTCTACGGCGCCTGGGAGGTTCCCTCCACCGAATTCCACGGTGTAACCAACGGCGTTGACTCGACGCTTCATATGTTCGCGCTGTCCGAGGGTCTTGGCTTCTCGCGTCTTTACGGCATCTATAACAGCTCCAACCAGATTCGTCCCAATTTCCGCTACAAAGTCAACCTCGCCGAGGGCTTTGCCACCATCGGCAGCGTCACCTATACCACCGACGAAAAGAAGATTGCCGACAGTATGTTCGGCTATGCCGCCGCCAATCCCGAGGTTTTTGACACCAAATCGGTTGCCGGTGCCGCCGTGCTTTATTCGGCCGAGAGCAATCTCTTCTCGGTAAGCCTTCCCAATTTCGACACCACATCTCAGCTCTATTCGATGAAGACCGACCGCGCCAGACAAGCCGCCACCGCGCTGATGAAATCGGGCATCTCCTATGACTATCTCGTGCTCGATCGCGAGGATGCGGCCGAGCGCATCGCACAGTACGATTTGCTGGTGATTCCCTCTTACACCTACTTTGATAACGCGCTTTGGGAGCCCGTAATCCGCGCCGCCGTGGCCAACGGCTCTCGTATTCTCTGCGTCGGTAGTGGCTCAAAGAATTATCTGAATTCCTTGAAGCTGCCCGAAAGCGCTGATGTTATCTTTATTGCCGGCTTCGAGGGCGTTCACGACGAGGAAGCCCTTAAGGTTGGTGATATCTTCCTCTCGGCCATCCGCGACACCAAGGCTGAGGGCTTGGTGAAGCTTACCAACGACCTGGAGTATACCGCCGCCACCATCCGCCGCTCGGATGAAAATCACACCTATATCCACCTCATTCGCCGCTTTGAGGAAAAGGGAAGCTCGATCTGGTCGCAGACCGTTCGCCACACCCTCCCCGAAGGCAAGCGCGTTACCGAGGTTAAGATCGAATGTCCTTATGCCGAGGGCTATGCGGTCGACGCCACGTGGTCGGTCAAAGATGGCGTTCTTGAGGTTGTTATCAACGATTATGACACCTACGCCATCATCCGTATCGTAACCGAATAACCGCCGCATCGCGGTACAAGGCGGATGATCCAATCAATCGGCAAAGCCTTTCCTTTTCACACAGTCAACGATCGAACCGCCCCCGTTTGGGGGCGGCTCACCATTATCAATCGGAGGTAACCATGGATTATTTAAGCATAACGGCTGAGGCGCTCGGTTTGTCTCGCTCCACAGTCTGTCGTGCCATCAAGAGCTCGCAGTATGTCAGTCTCGATACCCAAAAGCGTATCCTTGACTACATCCGCGAGCACTTTCCCGAAAAGCTGGAAAATCGCAGACTGCAAGAACAACTGAAAAAGAAATCCAAGAAAAACATTACCGTTATCATGCCCTGTAAGCCCCGCTTCTTTTGGGATGCGGCTCTGGAGGGCATGAAGGAAGCCTTTCATCCCTTTATATCCAAGGATATTGATGTCAAGTATGTCTTTTTTTCGGGAATGCTCTCGGAAATCGAGCTGCTCAACATCATCAGTGCGTTGAATATTGATCAGATCGATGCGCTTGCCTTAGTTCCGGTTGACGGTGCACGCATTACCGCTAAGCTATCAGAAATCGCCAAAAAGATACCGGTCGCCTTTTTTAACGAATACTGCGACTGCGGCAGCTTTATCAGCGTCATCAGCGACGGCTACCGCGAAGGAGCGGAAATTGCCAAGATGCTTCTTTCCGAGGTCGAGGATCATGCCAGCGTTCTGCTGATGCAGACCATTTCCTACCGCAGCCGCATCATCGATGCCCGTATTCGCGGCTTTACCGAGACACTCCGCGCCAAGGGTTCGGAGCGCGGCATTAGCTTGCATGTCTGCACGGTTAATCCCGCCGATGCACTGTCCGGCAGCGGTGACAAGTATCACTACAACACCTTAATGCCCTCAATGTTTGCCCGTAAGATCGCCGAACAGTACACCGCCGGCCATCGGCCGCGTGCCATCTATATTCCGAACGGTGAGTTAGACCCTCTCTTCGGAGCGCTTCGCAAGCTCAAGCAGCAGGATCTTCTGACCTATGGTCATGAAGTCAGCCCGCAGGCGATTGATTCCTTTATGAACGGATGCCGCGGCGGCTATGTCCGTCAGGATATTCATATGCAGGGTTATGTTGTCATGGAAAGCCTGGCCGCGTTGCTTTCAAACAACGAAAAGCGTTATCCCGACACGGTTCTGACACGCTTCGACAGCTGCCAGTTTAAATAAGGATAGACGCTTTTGCCAAGGTAAAAAGGCAAGCCGATATGATGAGAGAAAATCGCTTGTTTTTCTCGCTTTAGGGGGTAATATTGATATCATGTGGGTAGCAAAACCCCCAAAAAGAAGGGAACTGGCTTGACAAGATTAAAATGTGTGATATAATAACTATCGAGATGCTATCGTCATTTTTGGGAACGATTCGGCGGAGCATTCTCTCCAAAAATCCCTGTTCGAACCATAACTTTTCATGATTCACAGTAAGAAGGTGACCGTATGTCTTTGTTTCCCATAACCACTTACGATCGTATGATCTATGAAACCGAACTGAAAGACTTTTTGCCTGACCATCTCTTTGATGTACATGCCCATGTATGGCTCGATGAGCTTCGTGAAAAGCCCGAGCTCAAGGAGGGTGAGGTATCCCGCGTCGTCGCTTGGCCGTCGATGGTAGCCAAGGATGACTCGATTGAAGATCTGATTGAAACCTACCGTCTGATGTTCCCCGGCAAAACCGTCGAAGCGCTGATGTTCGGCCAAAGTGAGCACGACGATAAGATCAACAACTATGTTTCGCAGTGCTCGAAAACGAGCGGCTTCCCTGCCCTCTATTTCAGCCATCCCGAGCAAAGCGCCGATACGGTCGAACAGAAGATTCGTGACGGCGGCTTTTTGGGCGTGAAGTCTTATCTGGATCTTTCTCCGCGTTATCTTCCCGAGCGTGAAATCCGCATTTTTGACTTTTTCCCGAAGCATCAGCTCAAGAGAATCGACGAAATGGGCGGCATTGTTATGCTTCACATTCCTCGTCCCGGCCGTCTGAAGGATCCGGTCAACCTGGCACAAATTCTCGAAATCAAGGCGGAATTCCCCCGTCTGAAGCTTGTTATTGCACATATCGGCCGTGCTTATACCCAGGGTGATATCGGTAACGCCTTTGATATTCTCGGTGCGGCACCCGACCTGCTGTACGACTTCACGGCCAACTGCTGTGAAACGGCCATTACCGAGGTCATCCGTCATGCCGGCCCCAAAAATGTTATGTTCGGCACCGATATGCCGATTCTCCGTATGCGCACTCGCCGTATTGAAGAAAACGGAACCTACATCAACCTGATTCCGCCGGGACTCTATGGCGATCCTTCGCAGGATCCTCACCTGCGCGAGGTTACTCCCGAGGAAGCCGAAAAGATTACCTTCTTCGCCTACGAGGAACTGCTTGCCTTCAAGCGCGCTTCCCAAACACTCGGCCTTTCACGTGCCGATATTGAGGACGTGCTCTGCAACAATGCGATTCGCATGATTGAGGAAGCCCGCCGTAATATTTACGGTTAAGGTGTTCTCTCGATCAAGCACCAACGATCGCATGCCGATCGCAAAGCGGAAAAGAAAGGAATCGACACAATGATGTCTTATCTTCTTGGCATCGATGTCGGTACGACCGGCACCAAAGCCATGCTCTTTACGGCAGACGGCAAAACCGTAGCCCATGCCTATCGCGGCTATGAGACGATTTCCGATGCCAATGGACGCCGCGAGCAAAATGCGGAAGACTGGTGGAACGCCGTTTGCGAGACAACCCGCGAGGTTTGTGCTTCAATCAATCCCTCCGCCGTTGTCGCACTCTCGCTTTCAACGCAGGGCGGTACGGTTGTTCCGACCGACCGCGACTTCCGTCCCCTGGCACCTGCCATGGTGTGGAGTGATACCCGTTGTGAGACCGAACGCCAAGAGTTTTTGAAGAAATTCGGTAAGGATTATCTTTACGAAACTACCGGCTGGGGCCTCAGCAACGCCCTTCCCCTCCTGCAGTGTCGTCGTCTGCAAGCAACCGATCCTTCGCTTTTGTCTCGCGCAGCCTGGATATTGACCGTAGCCGATTATTTGGCGGCCAAGATGACCGGTGTTCCTGCCGTTGATTATTCCAATGCCGGCATCAACCAGTTTATGAATGTTCGCAAAAAAGCCTACGATCCTGCCCTGCTTGCTTTTGCCGGCTTGTCGGAGAACCAGCTTCCTCGCCTGGTTCCCTCTTGCGAAGCGATCGGTCACTTGACGCCGGAAGCCGCCGAAGCACTCGGACTGACAACCACAACACGTCTTGTCTCGGGAGCCCACGATCAATACGCCGTTGCCATCGGCGCCAATCTGACCGAGGCAGGCGATGTTCTGATCGGCTCCGGCACCAGCTGGGCCATCACCGCCATCGGCAGTGCTCCCGACTTTTCTACCGGCCTGGCACAGTCCATCGCGGCCGTATCGGGACATTGGGGATTCTTGACCTCCCTTTCCTCGGGCGGTGTATGCTTGGAATGGCTCCGGAAAAGTGTTCTTACCGATCCCAACGGTACTTCCCCCTCCTATGCCGACATCGACCGTGCGTGTCTGAATGCTTCGGCTGCCGAGGACGGCCTGTTCTTCTACCCCTTTGCCGATCGCGGTGCCTTTGTCGGGCTTTCGCTTTCTCACGATCGCTATGATATGGCATTGGCTGTTATGGAAGGCGTTTCCTTCCGTACGGTTGCCTTGCTGGATCAGTATTTCGACCGCAGCAAAATCCGTCATCTGACGCTGGCCGGCGGTGCCGCCAAGAGTCCCCTGTGGTCCCAGCTTCTGGCCGACATTCTCGGTTGTCCCGTTGTGATGCCGGAGGTACCCGATCTTGCTTGTGTCGGTGCCGCCATCATGGCAGGCGTCGGTGCCGGGCTCTATTCCGGAGCAGATGAAGGCTATCGCCACATGTCAATCCCCACGGTAACCGTAATGCCCGACCCAACTCGGGCTGCCCGTTATGCTTCTCTTCGCGAGGATTATCGGAAGAATACCCCCATCGCCCGATAGGATAGGATCATCCCTCCTCGCACGCCATCCGATAGGAGATTAAACCGATGAAACTGTACCCCCTCTTTCGCCTTGTTATGTGTTGTTTGCTGTCCAGCATCCTATTGATAGGTTGCCAACCCTCGACAGCTACACCTCCCGAAAACACCACCGACACCACCGAGGCACCGATTACCGATCCGCCTCCTCCCACCTTTGTGGATATTGAAAATTCCCCTGCGCGGGCTCGCATGAGCATGATGAAAAATCCGCTTGGTGTCACTGGTATCGGTGATCCCTTCATCCTCTATGATGACGGAAAGTATTACATGTATGCCACCTCGCTCGGCAACGGCTATCGTGTTTGGGTCAGCGACACCTGCGCCAAATTCCAGCCTGCCGGCATTGCCTATCAGCAGTCCGGAACCTCCTTTGGCTTCGCCAGTTACTGGGCGCCTGAGGTTTATAAATATGAGGGTAAGTTCTATATGTTTTACTCGGCCCTCTATAAAAACAAGTCCGGTCAGGAACGCTTTGGCATCGGCGTCGCGGTTGCCGACACCCCGGTCGGTCCCTTCACCGACCTTGTTCCCAATCAAGCACTTTTTGCGCCTTCTTACAGCGTGATTGATGCCAATGTCCTGTTTGACGATAACGGAAAAGTCTATCTCTATTACTCCAAAGACTGCTCCACCAATTCGGTAAACGGCAATCCGACCAGCCAAATTTTTGGCGTTGAGATTTCGTCCGATTTCAAGACGGTCATCGGTGAGCCTGTTCTTCTCTCTACCCCCGATGCCGCCTGGGAATCCCGCAGCGGTTCATGGCGTTGGAACGAGGGTCCCTGCGTCTTTAAGCGCGGCGATACCTATTACATGATGTACAGTGCCGGTTATTACGAAAACAACACCTACGCTGTCGGTTATTCCACCTCCGATTCTCCGCTTGGCCCGTTCAAGAAATTCCCGCTGAATCCCATTTTGGTTGGTGACGGAATCAATACCTCCGGCACTGGTCATAACAATTATTTCTTCTCCCCCGACGGCACCGAGATGTTTGCCGTTTACCACTCGCATACCGTTCCCTCCGAGGGTGGCGGAAACCGCCAGCTTTGTATTGACCGCATGATCTTTGATGAAAAGGGTGTCTTATCCATCAGCGGACCGACACTGCGGTTGCAGCCTGCTCCCTCCGGCACCAATGGTTCGGTTACCCTGAAGTCCGATGCCTTCACCTTGTCGGTTGACGAGGGGGTAAAATCCGTCAGCGGTTCCTCGGCTCTCCTCTTTGATCAGGTCATCCAGATCAAATCCGGAAAAAGCACCAAGGACAGCTGGATCATCCGTCCCGGCGAAAACAGTTTGACCTTAACCATAAAGCAACCGCAAGAATTAGTGTATCTTGCGCTGTATACCAACGGTAATCATACCTCCTTCGCCAAATCCATCACGCTGATCATCAATGGTACTTACCGTATCCCCGGTGTCTCAATGCTCCAAACCATGCCGACCGTTTTCTCCTTTGACAGTCTTCCCGAGGGAACCGTGATCGAAACGCTGACTTTGTCCTTTGAAATGGAAAATGAAAAGGACAGCGTTGCCTTGACCGAAATTTTCCTTGTGGGAAAGAGCTCATAATCTGCAAAATTTATTGAAAGTGAGTCAATGTACTATGGATATATCGCTTTTAAAACATTTAGGAAACCTGGATCAGATTGCCGGCATTCGTGAGGTCACCCTGCAGGGCGGCCGCGGAAGCGGCATGCGATTGGCCGAATTTTACAATGCTGCAGGCTTACGCTTTAGTATAATGCCGGATCGCGGCATGGATCTTTTGGATCTGTCCTATAAGGGAATCAACCTCTCTTTCCAGACCAAAAACGGTGCGGTTTCGCCCTTTGCCTTCTCACCGAAAAATGGGGAATTTACAGCCCAGTGGTCGGGCGGTGCTCTGGTTACCTGCGGTCTTGACCATGTCGGCGGACACAGCGAGACCGGAGAAACCTTCCCAACTCACGGACGCATCAGCTATACCCCGGCCAAAACCTTTGGTGTCAAAACCTTCTGGGACGAAAGCACTTACCGTCTCCGTGCCGAAGGCGATATCCACCAAACCAGAATGTATGGCCGTCATCTGGGACTGAACCGTACCGTGGAAACCGAGCTGTACGGCAAATCGATCGTCATCCGCGATGTCATTACCAATTACGAGGGTACCGAAGAGCCATTCATGCTCCTCTATCACTGTAATTTCGGATATCCGCTTCTGCAAGCGGATTCACAGTTCGCTTTCTCGGATGCCGATATCCTGCCGCTTAACGATCGATCGAAGGACCCCACCACCATGACTGCCCCGATTGACGGACAGTCCGAAGAGCTCTACTTCTTCCGTACCAAGGAAGAACGTGCTTACGGGGTGCTTTACAATCGTAAGCTTGGCCTCGGCGTTTACGTTGCTTTTGATACCCGTCATCTGCCGCATTTCTTACAATGGAAGCTCATGAAGTCCCATGACTATGTTCTGGCCATTGAACCCTGCAATACGCTCGGCCTTTCGCGTGAAGAGACCGCTGCCCGCGGTGCTATGCCGACGCTTGCTCCCTATTCCTCAATCGAAATTGCATTGGAAATCGGCGTTCTCGACGGCGAAGACGAAATCAATGCCTTCCTCAAAACTCACCATGCTAAGGAGACTGTATGACAAACGAAGCGTTAACAAGAGCCCGTGAGGCCTACGAAATTGAGGCCGAATGCATCCGCGAGATGCTGAATTATTTCGATGAGGAGGCCTTCGGACAAGCAGTGGAGCTGCTTGCAAAGGCTCCGCGTATCGGGACAAGCGGCTGCGGTCATTCCGGCATTGCCTGTCAGCACTTCTCGCATCTACTCTGCTGTATCGAGCGTCCGTCGCGCTTTATCTCGCCCGCCGAGGCGGTGCACGGCGCCACCGGTTTTCTTACCGAAGGCGATGTCATGGTGCTGGCCTCCCGCGGCGGTAAGACGAAGGAGCTGCTTCCGATTCTTGATATCTGTAAGCGAAAAGGTGTTAAGGTCATTACCATTACCGAAAATCTCGAGTCTCCCTTGGCACTCGGTGCCGATGTCGTACTGAAGCAGTACGTCAACCGCGAGACCGACAAGTATAACGCGCAGGGCACCACCTCTACCACCGCCCTCTGCGTCATCTTCCATGCCCTGCAGACTGCTCTCATTGAAGAAACAGGATATCAGAACGAACAGTTTGCCGTCATCCACCCCGGCGGAGCCGTGGGCGAACGGTTAAACCATAAATCTATCTAATCTAACCCGAAAGGAAGTACTCCCCATGGAATTCAAAATGATTCAAAAAGAAATCCAGCTCCAATCCCGCGGCTGGATCCCTACCTTCCACGACATCTCGATCGATGTACACAAGATCGTCGAGGAATCCGGTATCCGGAACGGTACTGTCTCGGTGGTTTCTCACCACACCACCTGCTCGGTCATGATTCAGGAATGCTCTCACGACTTCGATAGCTTCGACCTTGAATACCTCCAGCACGACCTGCTTGACATCATGCGCAAGATGATCCCCGATTTCGTCAATGAGGGCGATTACCGTCATCCCGGCCCTGTCCATGCCCAGTTCGGCCGCTATGTTGACGAGCCCGGCAACTTCACCTCCATGAACACCGACGGCCATCTGCGCTCGGTCTTCTTCGGCCGCAGCGAAACACTGACTATCAAGGACGGCAAGCTCGACCTCGGTGAATTCGCTCACATCTACTTCATCGACTGGGACCATGTCCGCGCCCGTCCCCGTCAGGTCAACCTCACCCTCTTCGGTACCACCGAGGATGTCGGTGACCGCAAGTACAACAACGGCGAAGTCGTCAATACCCTGCGCAAGTTCCCCGAATCCGAAAAGGGTTACCTCGAACAGTACGACGAGTGGAAGAAGAGATAACGCCTCCTCTTTTGGAAGCCTATCAATAAGCACAGTAGAAGGAATGGTCATCACAATTATGAACAGTATGAATGAAATGCGTGGACAATTTTTTTCGGACAACGAGCTTTCCCGTATCCGTGAACAGTTTCAGGCAATCGATTTTGACCCTGTCACACAGCGAAAGCGTATCTATTTTGACAATGCCGGCGGCGCCTTCCGACTGAAAAGCGCCTCCAAGGCCTTCGAAGCGCTGGATGCGCTTCCCGACTGCTCGGAACGCATTCACGAGGCCGCCAATTACATGAATGACATTATGGACAAGGCGGAACGCGATATCCGTATCATTTTCCATGCGGAAAAGGGCGGCCGTATCATTCCCCGCCTTTCGGCCTCACAGGTAATCTGGGAAATGACCGGCGTGGTTGCCGAAAATGTTCCCGGCACAAACATCGTCACCACCAAGCTGGAGCACCCCTGTGCCTTTGACGCGGCTCGCTTTTTTGCCGAAAAAACCGGCAAGGAGCTTCGTGCGGCCGACACCAATCCGCTGACCGGCGGCGTGGATGTGGAAGCGATTACCAAGCTTATCGACGAAAACACCTGCCTGCTCAGCGTCATCATGGCCTCGAATATTTCGGGCGCGGTGCAGGATATTACAGCAATCGTTACCGAAGCCAGAAAGATCAAGCCCGATCTTTATATTCTGGTAGACGCCGTTCAGCATGCCCCGCACGGTGTCATTGATGTTGACGGTCTGAATCTTGACGGTGTGGCATTTGCCCCTTACAAGTTCTTCGGTGTGCGCGGCTCGGGCATTGGATATGCCTCCGACCGCCTCTGCCATCTGCCGCATAAGCATCTTCGCGGTCTGACCGATGTCTCCAACCTGACATGGAAGCTCGGCAGTCCCGCCCCGGCACACTTTGCGGTCATTACCGCCATTGTCGACTATGTTTGCGAGCTCGGAGATGCCGATTGCGACAGCGACGATCGCCGTACCCGCTATCTGGCCGGTATCCGCCGTCTGCGTGCACAGGAATGTGCTCTGATGGAATATATGCTCGAAGGCCCTGCTCACAACGGCTTACGCCACCTTCCCGGCGTTACAATCTTCTTTGATACCGGCGATACCGTCGAGCGTGATCTTATCATCGGTATGGCGCTGGACGGCTGGGACTATGAGGAAGCTGTCCGTGAATACGAGCGCCGCGGCATCATTGTCTATGAGCGCGTGTGCTCCAGCATCTATTCGGTACGTATGCTGAAATCGCTCGGCATTGAGGGCTGTATCCGCGTCTCGCCCCTGCACTGCAACAGCAAGGACGAAATCGACGAATTTCTTGCCGTCACCGCCGATATGGCAAACCATCCGCCCCGAAAAAACGAGGAGGCATAAAAATGAAGGTCATCGATACCACCCGTTGTGCCCTTGGCATTGAGCTCGGCTCCACCCGTGTCAAGGCCGTTTTGACCACACCGGACGGAACCGTGGTTGCCAAGGGCTCGTATACTTGGGAAAACCGCTTCGAAAATGGGTATTGGACCTATCACATGGACGAGGTTACAACCGCCCTTGCCGCATCCTATGCGGCGCTGGCGGCCTCGTTTGCCGAGGCCTACCGCCGCCCTCTGACCGAGGTAGGCGCTGTCGGCATCTCGGCAATGATGCATGGCTATCTGGCCTTCGACCAAAACGGACATCTTCTGGTTCCCTTCCGCACCTGGCGTAACGTAACCTGCGAGGAAGCCTCCCGCCGTCTGACCGAGGCACTCGGAGCACGGATTCCCCAACGCTGGTCGGCCGCACACTATTATCAGGCCGTTCTGAACGGTGAGCCGCATGTCAAGGACGTTGCCTCGATCACAACGCTCTCCGGCTATGTACATCGCCTTCTGACCGGGCGCAATGTCCTCGGTGTCGGAGATGCCTCGGGCATGTTCCCGACCATCGGTGCCGCCTACGATGCGCCGCGCCTTGCGATCATGAACCGTCTTCTGGCAGAACAGGGACTGGCCGTCGATTTTGAAGCCCTGCTCCCGACCATTCTTGCCGCCGGCACCCCTGCCGGCCTACTGACCGAAGACGGTGCCAAGCTTCTCGATCCCACCGGTACGCTCCGCGCCGGCGCCGTTTGCTGTCCTCCCGAGGGAGATGCCGCCACCGGCATGACCGCCACCGGCAGTGTCCGCGAGGCCACCGGTAATGTCTCGGCCGGCACCTCGGGCTTTGCCATGATTGTCCTGAAGGAGCCGCTCGACAAGCCCTATCCCGGCATTGATATCGTCGCGACGCCGGCAGGAAAGACCGTTGCCATGGTTCACGCCAACAATTTCACCTCTGAAATCAATCTCTGGGGATCGCTTTTCACCGAGGCAGCCCGTTTGGCCGGTGCGGACATTCACCCCGGCAAGATGCTCGACCGTCTCTTTGCCCTTTCGGAAGAGGCCGATGACAGCTATGGCGGCTATCTTGCTTACAGCTATCTGGCCGGCGAGCCGGTTGCCGGTGTCACGGTCGGCCGTCCGATGATTCTCCGTCACCCCGACGGAGCACCGTCGCTGGCAAACTTTATGAAAACTCAAATCATGTCCGCCTTGGCCGCCCTTTCGATGGGCGTGGAAACCCTTCGCGCCACCGGCGTTGAGGTTAATGCCATTCTCGGACACGGCGGCTTCTTCAAGGCCGGACTATCGGCACAACGCGCGATGGCCGCCGCCTTGCAGGCACCCGTTACGGTGCTGACCACCGCCGATGAGGGCGGCGCCTGGGGTATTTCGCTGCTGGCACTCTATACCCTCTCGCCCACGCAAAGCTTTGAGGACTTTATCGATAGCTTCTTCCAAACAGCGGATGCCGTCACCGCCGAGCCGATTGCACGCGATGTAGCGGCGATGCAGGCCTATCTGACACGCTTTCAAGCGGCACTCCCCTTGGAGCGTGAAGCAAGCACCTATTATTTGTAAAAGAAAAGAAAACGCGGCAGAGGCCAAGATCTCTGCCTCGTTTTGTTTTACATACGGTAACGATTCGGTAAATATTGGGGCAACACCATAGCGCACACTTGACAATACTGCCGAAATCGTGTATCATAAGCATAACGAATCAAAATGAGGAGGCTCGCAACATGGATTTTAGTCTGTTAGGCGCTTTTTTCTGGCTAACACTTCCCAACTTTTTGATCATACTCATTGTCACGTGCGTCGATCGGTATGCCTATCGCAAGCTCGATACCTCCCCTACGACAGGTAAACGCGTTCTTCTTACGCTGTTAACCATTGCTGTCGCGCATTTGCTGTTCATCGTAACAGAAACCCTCTTGATATCTTTGGATTCCGCTTTTCTTTTCTGTCCGCTCGTCTTGATCCCACTCGTTTCGATTTTGGCGCTGTTTGTTCTGTCTATATGGGAGCGTAAAAGCCTCCCGGCTCCTGCTTCTATGCTGAGCAAAAAACTCTTCGCAGATAATCGCGTCTTGACCCTTCTCTTCGACCTCTTCTATGGCCTTTTGATTTATCAATGGTTCTTCCCGATCGAGTTCGAAATTTTGGGGACGGCGGCTAATCGGAAGGAGCCTCAAGAAGTCCTGCAAGACACGGTGCTGGTTGTTGGTACGGTATTGCTGATCGCGACACTCACGGTGATCAAGATCTTCATGCAGAAAAAAGCCGTTCACGCGCTGAAGAAAGAAACAGAATCCGAACCGTAAACACCCTCCCGCGACAGACCGCAAGGTCTGTCGTTTTTTTTCAGATTTCCCGCATCGGCCGCCGGATCTTCTGCAAGAAATTCGTCAAATCCTGCAAAAAAATCGCATTTTTTCGCTTTACTATGTTAGAGAGTGAAAATTTTCCTTCTTATCCTGCAAAACCCTTGACTTCTTGCCAAGAACGAGGTATAATGAAAATGATTTTTCATAGCTCCCTTCCGGCGCGGGAGCCCTAATACGATAACCGCCGGAGAAATGGAATGAAATGTTATGAATAGAGTGTATAATTTTTCGGCCGGCCCCTCGATGCTTCCCCTTTCGGTTTTGGAAACCGCTGCCTCTGAGCTGATCTGCTACGGCGAAAGCGGCATGTCCGTGATGGAGATGAGCCATCGCTCCCCTGACTATGAGGCCATCATTTTTGAGGCCAGAGACAATCTCCGTAAGCTGATGAACATTCCCGACAACTATAAGATCCTGTTCTTGCAGGGCGGCGCCTCGACGCAGTTTGCCTCGGTCTGCTATAATCTTCTGACCGGTACCGGCAAGGCCGACTATATCGTTTCGGGACAGTTCTCGAAAAAGGCATATCAGGAGGCTAAGAAATATGGCGATGTCCGCGTTGTCGCCTCCTCTGAGGATAAGAACAACAGCTATGTGCCGACCGTCTCTCGCGAGGATTTCCGTCCCGATATTGACTACGTGCATATCTGCTATAACAATACGATCTACGGTACCAAGTTCCCCTACATTCCCGATACCGGCGATGTGCCGCTGGTGGCAGATATGTCCTCCTGCATTCTCTCGGAGCCGGTGGATGTCACCAAGTTCGGCGTAATCTATGCCGGTGCCCAGAAGAATGTTGCCCCTGCCGGACTGACCATCGTCATCGTCCGCGAGGATCTGCTCGGCCGTTGCCGTCCCGATACCCCGGCTATGTTTGACTGGAAGCTGATGGCCGACAATGACTCGATGTACAATACGCCCCCCTGCTATCCCATTTACATCGCCGGTCTGGTCTTCAAGTGGCTTTTAGCAAACGGCGGCCTTGAGGCTATGAAGGCCTATAACGATAAAAAGGCCGCGACCCTCTACGATTACCTCGACAGCCAGTCCTACTACGTCGCTCCGGTTGAGAAGGCATCGCGTTCGATCATGAATGTGACCTTTGTCACCGGTGATCCCGATCTCGACAAGAAATTCGCCTCCGAGGCTGCGAAGGCCGGCTTCAAAAATATCAAGGGCCACCGTTCGGTCGGCGGTATGCGCGCTTCGATCTATAACGCTATGCCGATCGAGGGTGTTGAAAAGCTCGTCGCCTTCATGAAGGCCTTTGCCGAGGCGAACCCCAAGAAATAAGGAACCATGCCCTGCTTACTGCAGGCAAGAAAGGTTAACTGCTATGTTTAACGTCAAATGTCTCAATAAAATTGCCAAAATCGGAACCGATCATTTTGATCCCGCCAAATACACCCTGTCTGACACCTGCGAAAATCCCGAGGCCATCCTGGTTCGCTCGGCCAAAATGCATGATATGACCTTTAACCCCGAGCTGGTCGCCATCGGCCGTGCCGGTGCCGGCGTCAATAACATTCCGATCGATCGCTGTGCCGAGGAAGGCATTGTTGTCTTCAACACCCCCGGTGCCAATGCCAACGGCGTCAAGGAGCTGGCGATTGCGGCCCTGCTTTTGGCCTCGCGTAATGTTGTCGGCGGCATTGAATGGGCTAAGTCGCATCAGGGCGATACCGGTGTTGCCGCGCTGGCCGAAAAGGAAAAATCCAAGTTTGCCGGCTGTGAAATCGAAGGCAAATCGCTGGGCGTTATCGGTCTCGGCGCCATCGGCGGTCTGGTTGCCAACGCCGCCAAGGGACTCGGCATGAAGGTCTACGGCTGCGATCCCTTTATCACTGTCGAGGCAGCATGGGGTCTCTCGCGTTCGATCGAAAAGGCTGCCAGCTACGACGAGATCTTTGCCTCTTGCGATTATATCACCCTCCATGTGCCCGCCACCAAGGACACCACCCATATGATCAATGCCGACACCATCGCCAAGATGAAGGACGGCGTCCGCATCATCAATCTCGCTCGCGCTGAGCTGGTCGATTCGCAGGCCATGATTGCCGCTGTGAAGAGCGGTAAGGTAGCCGCTTATGTCACCGACTTTATTACCGACGATCTTCTCGGTGCCGACGACCGCATCGTCTGTATCCCTCACCTCGGTGCTTCGACCGAGGAGAGCGAGGATAAGTGCGCGGTTATGGCAGTACGTGAGTTGATGGAGTATTTAGAAAAGGGTAACATCAAGAATTCGGTCAACTTCCCGAATGTCGAGCTTCCCCACAGCGGCGATACCCGTATCTGTATCATGCATCGCAATGTGGCCGGTGTTCTTTCCAAGATTTCGACCGCCATGGCCGATGCCGGCATCAATATCGAAAACATGATCAACCGTTCGCGCGGCAATTATGCCTACACCATCGTTGAAACGATCGGTCAGGTGCCCGAGGAAGCGCTCTCCAAGCTCTATACCCTCGAGGACATGATCCGTATCCGCGTCATCCATTGATCCGCGTCTTTTACCGACCGTGCGGCGCGAGCCGAACCGAACAACATACAGCGGCATACGAGCTTCTCGATGCCGCTGTCGTTTCCTTAGGATATGCGCCTGCCGCCGTGGCGAAAACCGAAGCCGGAAAGCCGTATTTTCCCGATCTGCCCACTCTCTTTTTCAGCATTGCTCATACCGAGGGTTATGCCGTTGTCGCCTTGGGAGACAGCCCCTGCGGCGTCGACATTGAGCCTCTCCGTCCACTGCCTGAGCGCGTGCGAAAGCGTTTTCTTGGCGGTGCGGACGGTGAGGAGGCCGTCCGACGCTGGACCGAACGGGAGAGCTACGGAAAATGGGAGGGGCGTGGCTTTTTCGCACCGCCGCCTGCCCACGATACGGTGGAATACGTCACTCTTCGCGCGCTTGACGGCTATCTTATCACGGTCTGTACCGCACCCCCTGCGGCCGTTGAGCGTAAATTGATCGGTATCGAAGCGTCCAAGTAAGGGGAAGCCAAAGCACAAAGAATCACTTACGCTAAGCCAAAAACAGTCTCCGATCGGCTCCGATCAGAGACTGTTTTTATGTTCTTTTTCCATCCGCTTCCGCCATGACAAGCGAAAGCACGGCAAAAGTGTTTCGGCCTTATCTTGCCAACAGCATCAAAATCTGCTCGACAAGAAACACCGAAGCACAGCACCCCACCGCCACAAACACAAGGCTCTTGCCCCGAAACGCCAGAAAAACCGCCACCGCGAGGCCAACCGCACCGCTGATCAGCGAATTGGTTGCAAACAGCATCGCCGGCACCGTCATGGCCGTCAGACAAGCACAAGGAACATAAGCCAAAAACGAACGGACAAAACGGTTTTCAATCTTACCGCGAAACACCGCCAAGGGTAACGCACGGATCAGGTAGGTCGTAACAGCCATCACCAGCATATACAAAGCCATTCTCATGCCGTTTCCTCCTGACTCTCCGAGACAGGAAACAGAAGCGCTGTCACCGCCGCCGCTACCACGGTCACGATGACAATAGCCAAACCCGACGACATCGTGCGCAAGTAGGGTGTAAAGCGGAAGAGGCAGGCAAGCCCAATAGCCAACAGCGTAACGGTCAGATGCGGACGGGAGGTCTTGATCTGCGGCACCACAATCGCCACAAACATTCCGTAAAGGGCAACACCGAGCGCCGTTTCCACCACAGGCGGCAGAACAGCCCCTACCAGGGCACCAAGCAATGTACCGCCCGTCCAGCCCACGATAGGTAAAACGCCGAGTCCGAGCATATACGGCACAGTCAAAGCATCCTTTGCCATTGCCAAAGCAAAAATCTCATCGGTATTATAAAAGGCGGTAATCAGCCGTTCGAGAACACCGAAACGCTTGCCCATCTTCTGCCCGAGCGCCAGGCTCATCAGCGCGTAACGGCTGTTAATAACAAGCTGAGACAGCATCATGGTAATCAGCGAGCCGCCTTCGGCAATCACCGTTAAGCCGGCAAACTGTCCTGCGCTCGTAACATTCGTAAGCGAAATCAAGGTAGCCTGCCAGAATGGCAAGCCCTGTGTGGCCGCCAAGGTACCAAAGCCAAAGCTGACCGAAAAATATCCGATAAAGACCGGCAAGCTGGCGCGAAGGCCGGCCAAAAACTCTTTTTTGAACATACTCTGAGCGGACACAACCGCGTGTCCTTGCCATAATCCTTTCTTCTCACGGATTCTGAAACCCGATGTCCCTATTATACCACCGTTTCTCAGACAAGTCAATTGAAAACGAAAAGGTTTTTGTCATCCTTTGGGGATTGCTTCTCACCATCGCTTGACAAAACCGTCAAACTATTGTATAATAAAAGAACCATTACAACTCTTGTATCTTATCATAAGGAGACCCTATCATGAAAAAGACTTTGGCATGGATCCTTGCCCTGCTCCTCGTTTCCTCCGCCCTGCTTCTGACAGCCTGTGAAAACGGAAAGAGCATCGTCGGCACCTGGGTACAGGTCGGCGAAAACAACACCTATATCTTCCATGAGGACGGCACCGGCGAGCATAATCAACCGCTTCACAAGATCGACATTACCTATACCATCGACGGCGATACCATCACCATCAACGACAAGTCCCTCTGGGTCATCGACAAAACCGAGACCTACACCTTTGAGATTGACGGCGACACGCTTCGCCTGACCAAGGACGATACCACGCTGGTCTTTAACCGCCAGACTGCGGCCGAATAACAAAATATGCAAGCCCCTCACAGGCCATCCCGGCTCCGCTGTGAGGGGCTTCTTTTTTCTTCTTGCACGTTTTTATTCGTGCTTTTCCTTCGGATTGTCGGCGGTATCGATGCTGCCGCGAAAGACCACAAAGCGATCAAACAAATATTCGGTCACAAAATTGATAATCATCGTCATAGCCAGCACCAAATATTCGTTCCAACCCACCGAAGTACCGGTTAACACCGCCGTCCACCAGGTGGAAAGCGGCGTAAACACCAGATAAAATCCGGCAACCTTCAGCATCGCGATCGGCACATTGTTGGCCGAATGAAAGGTAAACTTGCGGTTCAGCGTAAAGTTCCACAGCACCGACAGCACCAGCGAGGTCAGATAGGACACCCAGTACCACAGGTGACAAATTTCATTCAGAAGCGTGAAGCTTACCACCTGAATCACACCGGCGCTGATCGAAAACAGAATAAATTTTAGCGAACGAATCAGTTCTTTTTTCTTTTCACTCATAAGGCATTTCTCATTTCACAGTATTATTGGCATTGCTATCGGTCAGCGCTCATCGCTCACCGCAAAAAACGAATTTTCGGCCAAACCATAAACAGACACATGAAAAACATGCGTTTGCGAAGGCCCGACAGCACAATCCGATGCAACGGCTCAACCTCCTCCGGCGCAAAGGAAAAGCGATATTGCTCCTTAGGGCTTTCTGTCTCCGCGGCCAGCAAGTCCGTTTGCCGTTCCAATATCGTCTTCGTCTCCTTTTTTCTTTATTATATCACATCACTAAGAAACTTGTCAAGCCCACAAGGAGCAAGCCCCCGAAGGCAATGCCTTCGGGGGCTTGAATCTGATTGCTTATTCTACCGTTTCGCCCAAAACGAGCTGACGGAATTTGGCAAGCTGAGCCTCAGATGCCCGATACTCCGGACGCGAGGAGCAGGGGAAGCTGGGGGGTGTGCCGTCTGTCGAATAATACGGGGACAGATGGTCGTTCTCATACTGCTTGCGGTCTTCCTCCTTGCGGAAATCGGGAAGATCGTAGGGCTTTCCGCCGTCCAAAATCGAACGATGTGCCAGAATCGAAACCGAAGCCATGGTGGTGGCCGAGTAGACATCGTACGGCATATCGGGCTGACGGTTTTCCTTAATGCAGTTCAAGAAGTAGCGAGCGATGATATAGTCGCCGCCGCCGTGGCCCGTTTGCTTAATCAGCTCGGCATCCTGATCGAAGTTTTCCCAGCTCAAATCGAGCAGATTATCCTCTTCCATACCCTCAGGCTTGGACCAAGCGTTGTAGCGGAGCATCAGCTTGTTGCCCATACCGCGCAGGTTTTCCACCTGGCCTTCGGTACCGCAAATGCGATAGGAATCGCCGTGTGCCCCAAAGGTCGAGCAGCCGGTAAACTTAAAGACCGAATCATCGTCGTTCATCGTCATCATAACCGAAGCGCGGTCGGCATACTGACGAGCCATCGGCACATCATCGCCATAGGGTGCAAAGCACGGGAACGCAACAACACGCTTGGGAGTAGCGCCGGTCGCCGCCATCAGAGGCGCCAGCGAGTGCGTCAGATAATAGGTACGAGGGGTATAATTGCGCCAATGATCGAGAGTATAGATATAGGTTTTATGGAACTCCAGATCATACGGATTTACCGGATGATTGTATTCGCCTTCCGCATACAGGATGCGTCCCAGGGTTCCCTCGCGGCAGATGCGCTGCATTTCGAGATTGAACAGCATAAACGGGAAGTTTTCGCCGAGCATATAGATCGCCTTGCTTTCCTCAGCGGCGCGAACCAGCGCAACGCCCTCGGCCATCGTACCGTTACTCATGCATTCCGAATAGACATGAAGTCCGCGGCGCAGACAGCGGATCGCATACGGTGCGTGTTCGTGGAAATAGTTTCCGATAATAACGGCGTCCATATCGTGCTCGAGAAATTCGTCGAAATTGCGATACGGCGTTACACCTTCGCCAAGCTTTTTCAGGCCGTTTTGCAAACGTTCCTCATGGAAATCACAAAGTGCGACAATATCCGCACCCGCCAAAAGAAAGCTTTTGCCCTGTGTGGCGGAGCGTCCGCCGCCGAGAATTCCGATTCTGATCTTTTTCATCGGGGTTTCCTCCGTGTTTTTTCTTTCATTATAACAGATTTCGAAAGAAAATCAATAGAAAAAATCCATGGATTCATTTGAAATCGTTAGAAAACTCTTGACTTTCTCGCCGGCTTCCGTTACAATGAAAGTATCCGATGACAAGGGGGAAAGCCCGATGAAAAGCAAAAGCATCTGCAAATTTATTTCGGAAACAACGGCCGACACGCTGGTTATGCATAACTTCGTCTGCGAGCGAAACGAGGCCGTCATGCGAAAGCCGAACACCTTGCCCTGCCACATGGCCATCCTGACCATTCAGGGAAGCGGACGCTTCCGCTTTGATAACACAGCCGTCACTTGTACGGTCGGCGATCTTGTCTTTTGCTTCAAGGACGAAACCATGTCCTGCGAACCCGATTCAACCTGCGAATACATCTATATCAGCTTTAGCGGCGCTCGCGCCGAAACGCTGTTGCATCGCTTCGGAATTCATAAGCTTAACCGACACTTCCATGGCTTTGAGGGGCTGATTCCGCTGTGGAGCGATAGTCTCTCGCGTGCCTCCAAGCTGAATATTGATATCGCCTCCGAAAGCGCCCTGCTCTATGCCTTTTCGCGCTTCTCCTCGGACGAAAAGAAAAAGGGAGATGTTGTGAACCGCGCCGTCCGCTTTTTAGAGGAAAACTTTACCGAGCCCGATCTATCGCTTGCCGAGGTGGCAGATGCGCTCGGCTACAATATCAAGTATCTCTCGCATATCTTTAAGGAAAAAATCGGCATGAGCTTTTCGGAATATCTTCGTATGCTCCGCATCAAGCACGCCGTCATGCTCTTTGATCACGGTTTGGACTCGGTCAAAAACGTCGCCTTTCTGTCAGGCTTCTCCGATCCGCTTTATTTTTCCTCGGTCTTCAAAAGCGTCGTCGGTATCTCGCCCACGGCCTATAAAGCAAAGACATAAGAAAATCCTCAGACACCTGTCATCCTTCAAAAACCGCACGTTGTCGATTGACAACGTGCGGTTTTACTTCGTGTGAAAATAAATAATCCACCGCGTAGGCGATGGATTTTGAGGTGCGTTGACAAAAAAGATGACAGCTATTTTTATTCTGCAATTCGCCATCTCATAGATTCGGCGATAACATAACGTCCCTTTTCTGTTATGACTTATTCGCATTCTTTGCGTTGAAGTTTTCGCAAAGCAGGTTCATTGCCGTGCACAGCTTGTGGAAATACACGAAAGAACCGACGCAAATAAAGGAACCGAACACGTACCAGCCCCAGAAATCGCCCATGTCGAACGAGTAGTTAATGTTTTTCTCTGCCAATGCATCCTCCACGCGCCGGGTAATGGTATAGAACCACGCCGCAATCACGATTTGGAAGGTAAAGATAGACAAAAGCCATGCAAACAGATAGTTGAAGGTCTTGTTGCCATCGCGTCTGGGCGCGACTTTGTCGATGTCAAACGAGAAGGGGATGAAAAACACAATGCTGTAAATGCCCAGTGTCAGAATGTTTAAGATCATCAACTTCCACATGCTTCTGTTGGTTTTCAGCTCGAGTTCCTTGTGCGCGCGTTCTTTGGCTGCGGCTTCGTAGTCAAGATCGTAAGGGTATGCCATAAGTATCTCCTTTTTGCGTTTTTTTCATTGTATCACAGAAGTAATGCTTTGTCAATATGCGCAACAATAGCTCCGCCCCAAAAATCCGCCTGCCGTGAGATTTTTCAAATAAGTGAGAAAAACGGCGAAAAACGAAGAAAACCCGAGAAAATCTCGGGTTTTCTGTTTGGCATCTTTTTTGTCAAGACGCATTGAGTCTTATTGACAAAAAAGATGCCAACGAAATACTTGAAAATCAGCAGGATTTGAAGTTATATATTGGCTTTATAACCTCGTAATCCGATACCGTTTCGCCGATAAATTCAAATATCCGAGAAGGCGATTTGTACGCCATCGGACATTCATCAAGGGAACCTTCCGTGGCCGTTGTCGTATAGATCCCTTCCATTTCCCGCCTGAATTCTTCTACCGTAAAAGCATATTTTGCTTCTGTTCTGGTACATGCGCGACCGGCGCCGTGAGGAGCCGAAAAATTCCATTCGGGATTTCCTTTTCCGGTTCCCAACAGTGCACCGTCACGCATATTGAGGGGGATGATCACGCGCTCGCCCATGCAAGCCGAAATCGCTCCCTTACGCAGTATCCTATATTCTGTGTCAATATAGTTATGAATGCACGCGAAACGGTCTGTTACCGTGAGTCCCATATGATCACAGATCAGCTGTGCCATCGTCCGTCTGTTCAAGTCGGCAAAGGAAACCACAACGTCAAGATCGCTAAGGTATTCCTTGAGCAGCGTTCCTTCAAGAACTGCGGTTTCTCGCTTCACCTGAACGGAGCTTCCGCTTGATTTTTTGCTGACGAATCCGCCCGCGTCAACGTCATCATAATAACTCTGACGTGCGCGTTTTCTTTGCTTTTTGCATTGGTATCGGTATGCTTGATCCCCGTAATAGCTTGCGACGTCGCTGCCGAGCTGACGCGAGCCGGAATGGATGACAAGCACAAGCTCTCCCGCGTCTGTCCGGTCTACCTCTATGAAGTGATTTCCGCCGCCAAGCGTCCCGATGCTTCTGAGAGCTCGTTCCAAATTGACATTGTCTTTGCAATGCAAGGTGTCAAAGTCAAATGAAGCTACCGGAACATCGTGTGTCTTTGTACCACTGGGAATAAGGGAATGTATGGTCCTGTCCAGTTTTTCGAGGTCAAGCTCTTGCTCCTTCAAAAACACAACTTCCATTCCGCATCCGATATCAACCCCCACAAGAGAGGGCGCGATTCTGTTTTCAACGGTCATGGTCGTACCGACGGCAACGTTTTTGCCCGAATGTGTGTCGGGCATGATGCGTATCTTGCTATCGGCATACGCTTCCTCGCGCAATAATTCACAGATCTGTGTTTTAGTGGATTTGTCGATTTTATCGGCAAACACGATTGCGGAGTTTCTTTTTCCTTGTAGTTTGATCATTATATCTCCTATTCATATTTTGTTTTGTTTGTAGTGTGTTTGTAAAGTGTACAGTTGCAGACATAATAATCAACTCCTTTTCGTAATTTGTATTGAAATTATACCATGATTTTTATGATTCGTCAAGTATACGCACGTCTAAAAAGATAAGGGAAAGGTTCGCTTCTGCTCCCTTGCTCAAAAATGCCGTTTGGCATCTTTTTATTTGTACTATAATCCGATTTACAGAAAAACGGTGAAAAACGAAGAAAACCCGAGAAAATCTCGGGTTTTCTTCTTGCATCTTTTTTGTCAAGACGCATTGAGGCGTGTTGACAAAAAAGATGCCAACTATATTTATGCATTTTCCGTATTTTTTAAGTCCGCGAACTCCAATGTTCAACAAAATCAAAGTAGTTTTTTCTCATCACTTCATCCAAATCATCGGGAGAAGCAAGCGTGGCAAGAGGAAGCTCTATATGTTCATGGTCAAAAAAGTCGGCATCAAAACGATGCTCACATATTTCAGAAGAATCCAAAGGAATAACATAGAGCTCCTGTGCCATTCCATCACATTTTTCCAAGCATATATTTACTCCAAAATGTTCAAGCCCATTATAGTCTTTATATTTAATTACAGCATAGTTAT
>SVSA01000100.1 GCA_015064545.1 Oscillospiraceae bacterium
CTTCTACAATAACGAACGCGTCCAACTCAAAACAAAACTGACACCACTTGAAATGCGATGTCAGTTCGTTGATTAATTTCTTAATATGCTACCCTCTCGGGGCTTTTTGTACTGTCCGCACAATTTGGGGCAGTTCAAACGCTATCAAGGGCTTTCTTTATAACGGATATGATACGTGTCACGACCTGATGCCGCGGTAAACAACATTAACTGTCGTTCTCCTCGTCCTCCTCCTCGGAGTGCTCGGGCAAAAGCTCAACAATCGCTGAGACAACACGATGCTCGGTAATTTCCTCGACCTGAATGTGAAGGCGGCCAATCACGAGCTCGGGGGTTTCGCCATCGGCCGGGATGGTGGTAAACCGACTGAAAATCAAACCGGTCAATGTTGAAAATTCATCCTCCTCAGGAGGGAAATCAATACCAAACTCCTCTTCGATGGATTCAAGCAGCGTTGTTCCCTGAATACGCCAGGTGTGATCCGAAAGCTTTACCATATCGGTTTCTTCGGTCTGAATATCGGTCTCGTCATAAATATTACCAACGATCTGCTCCAGCAGATCCTCCATCGTAACAAGGCCGGAGGTTCCGCCGTATTCATCAAGAACAATGACCATATGCGATTTCTTGGCCTGCATATCGCGGAACAGCGCATCGGCTCTGACCGATTCGGGAACAAAATACGGTTCAAAGATCAGCTCGCTCAGAGGCTTCGGTGTTTTGGAGCAGAGATTCATCAAGAACTTACGCGTGCTGAGAACACCGATAATATGGTCAATCTCGCCTTCATATACCGGGAAACGTGAGAAGCCGGTTTCATCGATGAGCGACAAAATGCTCTCCTCCGAATCCCCCAGCTCAATGGCAGACATTTCGGTACGATGCACCATGACATCCGCGACAACGGTATTATTGAACTCGAAAATATTCTCGATCATTTCCTTTTCGCCGGCTTCAATGTTACCATCCTCCTCACCCGCATCCACCATCATACGGATTTCCTCCTCGGTCACCTCTTCCTCGGTGTCGTTGGGATCGATATGAAGCAAACGGAGAATCAAATTGGTGGAAAGTGAAAGAAACCAAACAACCGGTCGCGCCAATGCCGCACTGAAGGCAATAACACCGGATACCGCAAGAGCAACCTTTTCGGGATTTTTCATCGCAATACGCTTGGGAACCAGCTCGCCAAACACCAGTGTGATATACGAAAGAAGCAAGGTCACAACGATAATGGCGGCGGTATTGAGTGTTTCTTTACCAATGGCATGGTAATTGAGATCGTCGTAAATCCAGCGTGTGAGCTTTCCGGCAAAGTTATCAGCAGCAAAGGCCGAGCCAAGGAAGCCGGCGAGTGTAATGCTGACCTGAATGGTTGACAGAAATCTTTCGGGACATTTTAACATTCCGAGAATTTTCTTGGCTTTTTTATCGCCGTCCTCAGCAAGCTTTTGCATCTTTTTTTCATTCAGCGAGACGACAGCAATCTCAGAACACGCAAAAAAGGCATTCACCAAAATAAGTAAAAATTGGAGCAACAGTTGACCCCATAACGGATCGGGCAAAAAGAATCCCCCCCAAAAAACATGATATTGCCGTTATTATAGCCGAAAGCAGCCGGAAAGTCAAGAGCTTCTGTAAAATATTTGTAAATAACGGCAACATCGTCATCCGGTTCTCGGAATTGGACCGGCTTTTTATAAAAAGAAAAAAATTTACGCTTTTTAGCAAGAATTGTTACGGGATATTTCTCTTAAGAATTGACAAACACCGAAAAATGTTGTATAATTAAAGGTACGAAAGCTTTTCGGATCCCTGCGATCCCCTCAGTTCCGACGGTATATGCCGTCTTGCGCTTTGGGCGCGGAAAGGTCTTAACGATATTATGAAATCCTGCAAAATCATCTCTCTCATTCTAACGGTTATGCTGTCGCTCATTTTGTCTATGACGGCGGTTCTTGCGGCCGAGGAACCGGTTTTGAGCGGTAGCTGTGGGGCAGATATTACGTATTCGCTATCGGCCGACGGAGTTCTCACCGTCAGCGGAAACGGTATCATAGCCGGTCGTGTGCCGAGTGAGCCGCTCATTCCCGCCGAGCATGCCGCATCGGTCACCTCTCTCGTCTTTTCAGAGGGGATTACGACCATCGGTACGGCCGCCTTTCTCAATCTGACCGCCGTTACCGAGGTTACCATTCCTGCCTCGGTCATCTCAATTGATGATTATGCCATTGGCTTCACCTATGCTGACGACACCTACACCCCTATCCCCGATTTTAAGCTGATCGCGCCCGAAGACTCAATCGCCAAGGACTATGCTCAGCGCTATGAATTTGCTTTTGAAGCCTTAGTTGTTGCGCCGCCGCTTCCTTCCGGTCCCTGCGGAGAGAAGGCGACCTGGGAGCTTTCGGAAGACGGTGTCCTCACGATTTGCGGCGAAGGTGCAATCGATCACTATGATGCTGCCCTTGCCCCGTGGATGACACTGGAGGATATCGACATCGAAATTAAGGAGCTCATTATTGAAGAAGGCATCACGGCGATCGGCTGTAACGCCTTTGAGAATATGGATATCCATTCGGTTGAGCTTCCCTCCACACTGCTTGAAATTTCGGATAATGCTTTCCGTAGCTGCACTTCGCTTACCTCAGTTACCATCCCCGGAACGGTCAACATTGTGTCCTCCGGCGCCTTTACCGGCTGTCTTCGTCTGACAGTACTGACGCTTCGCGAGGGTGTTTCGGTTATCGCCGATTCTGCCTTTGCCATGACTGCTATCACCGAGCTTTCACTGCCAGAATCGCTTTCGTATCTCGGCGATTCCGCTTTCCTGAACTGTCAGGCTCTGACCAAGGTGAATGCCCCCGGCGTCAACGAAATCGGAAGCCGTACCTTCTATGGCTGTAGCGGCTTGCGTACGGTTTCTTCGCTCAACGTGCTGAACGTCATCGGCGATTCCGCCTTTGAGAGCTGCTCCTTGCTGAAGACCTTTGATTTCACCGCTCCGCTGATTTCGATCGGTAGCCGCGCCTTCTACGGATGTAACGCTTTGGTTACCGTGTCCCTTCCCCACACCCTCGAACAGCTTGGCAGCTATGCTTTCCGTAACTGCGCTGCTCTCAAGGAAATTTCAACCGGTAACGGTCTTACCGAAATTCCGGAGGGCGCCTTCCAAAACTGCGGCAAGCTGTATATTGTCAATATCGGCACATCGGTAGAAACCATCGGTGAGCGCGCCTTTGTTTCCTGTCCGGTGCTCCGTTCGCTTGAGATTCCTTCCAATGTACATTATATTTTCCCCAAAGCCATCGGCTATCATTACTATGAGGCCGTCGGTGCACAGGTTAACGGCACCTATGCTGCCTATACCGACTTTGTTCTGCACATTCGCGCCCTTTCGCCTTCTGCCGCCGAAAACTATGCTAACGATAACGGCTTTAATTTTACCTCGCTCGGCGTCGTCGAGGATGATTCCGGTGTTCTGACCGAAACCATTACCTGGTCCATCAATGTACCGAATGGTGTTCTGATGCTGAACGGCGAGGGCGATCTGCCCGATTATCCTTCCTTCGAAAGCACGCCGTGGCAGCTCTATCGCGATTACATTACCACGGTCATTCTTGGCAACGGTATTACCTCAGTTGGTAATAACAGCTTTGAAGGTTGCTCAAACCTTTACGAGCTCTCCATGTTCCCGACTATGACCTCAATCGGCGATTATGCCTTTTCGGGCACAGCGATTGTTAACCTGATCATTCCGAATGGCGTTACCGAAATTGGTAACGGTGCGTTTGACGGTTGCTCTGCTCTTTATACTGTCTCTCTGCCCAACTCGCTGCGTTCAATCGGCCAATATGCCTTCCGCGGTCCGAACACCGTTCGTTCCATGTATGTGCCGGCCAGCGTGTCCTTTATCGGCGCCAATGCTATCGGCTACACACAGCACAACATCCCCATTCCAACCTTCCAGATCAAGGGCGTTAAAGGGAGTGCCGCACACACATATGCTACGCAGAGCGGCCTCACTTTCCATGAAGACGGCTTTATTGAAATCCGCGATAACGCCTCGGGAGCATCGATCTCGGTGCTCGGCAAGGAATCGGATCGCTTCACACTCAGCTTTGCCCGTCTTGGCTCTACGCTTGAGCCGGACGTTATGCTGAGCAACAGCGAATACGCGCTGGTATATCGCCTCATGCTCTTACAAGGAGAGGAAACCATTACACCCGAGGGAACGATCACGATCCGTCTTCCCATCCCCGATAACGTCAATCCTCTTGCCGTTCGGCTGTTTGCTTACACCGAAAACGGTCAGTTTACCGAGATCGCCTTCACCGTAACGAACGGATGCTTCCTCTTTACTCATCATACACTTGGCCGCTTTGTCATATCCAATGCCGATCTCACCACGCTTCGCACCATCACAATCAAATATCTTTACGCCAACGGAACCGAAGCACACGCGCCTTTCACCATTCGAGCCACTGTCGGTAGCGATTATCGCTTCACGGCGCTGAACCTTGATGACTATACGCCCGACAAGCGCTCCTTTGCCGGTACCGTTGCTGACAGCGATATTGTTTTGACCTTTACTTATACCGAGATTGCCGTTACCACCGAGGAAGATCCCGGAATAATCACCACCGAGCCTGTTCAAGTCGATCCCGAGGACTCCAAGACATTGATTGTTATCCTCATCATCGTTCTCTGCCTTGCTTTGATCGCGGCTGTTCTTCTGCTTGTCTTTATTAATATGAAGAAGAAACGCCGTCGTCAGGAGCTTTTGGCTTCGCGACGTGTCTCCTCCAACGACAAGTTTGCGGATACCATTGTCGTTCCCGATGCTCCCACACAGGAGATTGATATTCAGTCACTCTTTGCCGATGAACCGGAGGAAGACACCGATGCTATCGTGCGTCAGCTGAAGAGCAAGGATCCAAAATCCACAACAACACCGAAAAAACCTCGAAGAAAACCTTGACAAACGCACAGAAGTGTGCTATACTGATTCCGCAATAGAACATGACAGGGGCGCCGAAAGGCTGAGATGTGGCTTTGTCCACGGTCCCTTTAACCTGATATGGGTAAT
>SVSA01000011.1 GCA_015064545.1 Oscillospiraceae bacterium
TCGGGGGTGTTTGGGGGGTCGAAGCGGTAGGCTGGGGCGGGGGTGTTTGGGGGGTCGAAGCGGTAGGCTGGGGCGGGGGTGTTTGCGGAGCCGCAGGCGACGAGGCTTCGTTCTGTTCGCTGACAGGGGCATTGGCTATGTTTTCGGAATTGACCGTCGGATTGACGGGAGTATCATTGGTATGGTCGGGAGCGTTGTTCATGGTGTTTCCTCCGTTTCAGGATGCCAAAATCGGATGATTTTGGATGACTATCTTTATTATAGTGTCCGAATGTGACAGTAATGTGATAAATTTCGAAATATTTATTGAAATTCCTACGGTGCTATGCTATAATAGCGGTAGAAAATGCGGGAAGGAAGGAGTGGTTCTTCGTTGAGAAAAACTGCTGTCATTACCGGCGCCTCGCGCGGAATCGGACGCGAGACGGCAATACGGCTGGCTCAAAACGGCTATGCGGTTGTGATTGGCTGGTGCCGGGAAAAGGAAGCCGCCGGTCAGCTTGTCAGGGATCTTACCTCACAGGGCTACGCGGCCGTTGAAAAGCAGGTGGATGTTGCAGACAGCGAATCGGTTCAAAGCTTTTTTGCTTTTGCTCATGCTACCTATGGCTCGATTGACGTATTGGTGAACAACGCGGGGATTTCGCACCCCCAGCTTTTGACCGATGTAACGGATGAGGCGTATGCCCGCTTGTTCGATGTGAATATGAGCGGTGTCTTTCGCTGCTGCCGTACGGTAATTCCTTACTTTTTGGAGCATCATCGCGGTGCGATTGTGAATGTTTCGTCGATGTGGGGGATCTGCGGCGCTTCCTGTGAAAGCGTCTATTCTGCCACAAAGGCCGCTGTGATCGGGTTTACCAAGGCGCTGGCCAAGGAGCTTGGGCCCTCCGGTATTCGTGTCAACGCGGTGGCACCCGGTGTGATTGATACCGATATGAATCGTGATCTGACAGCCGAGACGATGGCTGAGCTTGCCGATATGACACCGCTTGGCCGTGTCGGATCTCCGGAGGAGGTCGCGGCTGTTATTGGATTTTTGGTATCCGAGGACGCCTCGTTTGTCACCGGACAGATTTTGGCGGTTGACGGTGGTTTTGCTGTCTGACTGCTTGGAAGGGAGCTTTTATGAGACGTAAACTGCGTGCTGCTCTTTTACTGATTTTGTCTCTTGTGCTGCTATCCTCCTGTACCAGCTTGGACTATTTGTTTTCGGCGCTGCAGGGAGATACGCGCTTTTTGGCAGATTATAGCGATATCACCTACGTTCGCCCCGATCTTGTACAGCTTGAACAGCAGATCGATACCCTGATCGATGCCGTAAAGAATGATACCACCAACAGCAAAGAGGTGCTGGAGACGATGGAGAAGATCGTAGATGCGTATTACTACGAGCTTAACACCATGATGTCGCTTGCGTTTTTGGAATATTCGCGCGATCTGAACAGTGAATTCTATCGGAATGAGTATTACGATCTGATGGCTGAGAGCGATCGTCTTATGACGCGTTTGGAGGAGCTGTACAGCTATTTGGCACAGTCTCCTTATCGGGATGCCTGCGAAGAGAAAATCTTCGGCAGCGGCTTTTTGGAGTCCTATGCTGACGGTCCTGTCAGCTATCCGGAGGAGTTTTTGTCATTATTCCGCCGGGAGAGCGAGCTCTTGATGCAATACAGCGAATATCTGGCCGATCCTCAGGTGAGCTATCAAGGTAAGATATACAACGGTGTCGATATCGACGCCATCGAGGATCCGGAGCTCTACCGTCAGGTGTGCGAGGCTTATTATCAAAAGTATAATACCCTGATTGCTTCGATTTATGTTGAGCTTGTCGGGATTCGACAGGAAATCGCTCGGATGTGCGGTTACGAGAGCTATGCTTCGTATGTCTTCGATTCTTCCGGCAGAGAATATACGCCTGCCGAGGCCGATACTTATCTTACCGGGATCCGACGCACTCTTGTGCCGATTTATCGTGAGGTTATCGCGTCATACGATGACGAGCGCTTGGCGTTACTTCCGCCGCTGACATCGGATGCGGTGGTGTCTAAGGCCGAAACGCTGGTGTCGTCGCTGTCCGGAACGCTGGGCGCTATCTTTGCGGATATGAAGGATCATAATCTCTATACGGTCGGCTCTTCGGATACCATGTATTATGGCTCCTTCCAGACCTATTTCAATTCGTTTGAAACGCCCTATCTTTTTGTCAACGGTACGGGTTATGCCGAGGATGTAATGACGATGGTTCATGAATTCGGTCACTTTACCTCAGCCTATCTGAATTATGGCTCAACCGGAAGCAACGACGAGGCCGAGGTGGCTTCGCAGGCGCTGTCGCTGTTGTCACTTCGCCATTTGGATCAGGTCTTTTCGCAAGAGCAGGCGGAGGTGCTTTACGAATACGAGCTCTGCGGAATCCTCTCGTCTTTGAATGAATGTGCCGCTTATACGGCTTTTGAAAACATGGTTTATGCCGATACGACGCTTACGCCGGCAGAGTGTAATGCGTATTTTGGAAGCTGCATGAAGGAATACGGGCTTCTTGATCCGACCGAGAGCGGTGTTGCCGGCGATCGCTATTGGGTGTTTATCAACCACTTGATTGAGTATCCGTATTATATGATCGGATATTCGGTTTCCGCCGATGTATCGCTTCAGATTTTTGCGCTCCCCGAAGAAAAGGGCGTAAGCACCTATATGGATCTGATTGATCGGGCTTACCGCTATGATTTCTTCGGTAATCTTGCGGCTGTCGGGCTGCAGTCGCCCTTTGAAGAGGGAAGAGCAGAGGCGCTTGCCGCCTTCTTCTCGCGCGAGCTTTTGAAACGGGCCAACGGAGAACGCGTATATCCATAACGATAAGTAAGCGTAAATGAATATAAGAAAACGACAAGTTTCAAAAGAAACTTGTCGTTTTCTGGTGCTCCTGCGGAGACTCGAACTCCGGACACCTTGATTAAAAGTCAAGTGCTCTACCATCTGAGCTACAGGGGCTTATGTACCGTACCCATCTATTATATCACAGGTGATGGCGAATGTCAAGAGAAATCTGAAATTTTATCAAAGAAACCGCCTACCCGAAAGGGCAGGCGGTTTTGGCAATTACTGCTGTTTTCTCTTCTTCTGAACAATGTCCCAAAGAGCGAGGAAATCGTCATCGGGAATCTCGTCCTCATCCGAAGCCTTGGTGTCGTCAGCTTCGTCGGTTTCTTCCGCATCCTTCTTAGGAATATTGAACGAGGTCTTCTTGGTTTCCTTCTTGTCCTCTTTCTTCTCGCCTTCAAAGCCCGTAGCAACGACCGTGATGGACATGGTGTCCTCCAGGTTTTCGTCGAATGCAGCACCCCAGATGATCTGCGCATCGGGATGAGCCTCGTCGTGAATCATCGAGGAAGCGATATCGATTTCTTCCAAACCGATGTCGGGCGAAGCGGTGATATTGATCAAGATGCCTCTTGCGCCGGCAATCGAGGTCTCGAGCAGCGGTGAGGAGATGGCAAGCTTGGCAGCCTCGGCAGCCTTGTCCTTACCCTGAGCAATGCCGACACCCATGTGAGCCGATCCGGCATTCTGCATAACGGCGGTAACGTCAGCAAAATCGAGGTTAACGATACCGGGAACATTAATCAGGTCGGAGATGCTCTGAACACCACGACGGAGAACATTGTCGGCCTCGGCAAAAGCGTTGGCAAAGGTGATTCTGGTCTCCGAGATCTGCTTCAGTCTCTCGTTCGGGATGATGATCAGCGAGTCAACGGCATCGCGGAAGACCTTGATACCGGCCTCAGCCGCTTCCATTCTCTTACGGCCCTCGAAAATGAAGGGCTTGGTAACGATACCGATTGTAAGAATGCCCATGTCGCGAGCAATCTTAGCAATCACAGGAGCAGCACCGGTACCGGTTCCGCCGCCCATACCGGCCGTGATGAACACCATATCGGTGTCCTTCAGCGCGGCAGCGATTTCTTCCTGGCTTTCCTCGGCAGCTCTTGCGCCGATTTCGGGATTTGCGCCGGCACCGCGGCCCTTGGTGATCTTTTCGCCGATGGCAATCTTGTGCGGGGCTACCGAACGGTTCAGTGCCTGCTTGTCGGAGTTGATTACGATAAATTCAACGCCGCGGATATTGGTTTCGATCATACGGTTTACAGCGTTTCCGCCGCCGCCGCCGACACCTACTACCTTTATTTTTACGCCGATGTCATACTGTTCTTCGAGCTCGAATGGCATGCTATGTATCCTCCTAAAACTTTTAAATAGACCTTTTTATTTCAATACCGACTTTTGTCGGGGCAAAACAGGTACACAGTAATATGATAATTCTTTTTGAGACGCGATGCAAGACTTTTTTTCAAAATTAACTATTTGTTCACAATTTCCTTTACTTTTGGTCGATGTCAAAGCGGTTTTCTTGCTTTTTTACAATGGCTTGCTTGACATATTCGACATTGATCGAGGCGATGGTGAATTCATCGAAGGTTTTGTCCTTCAGAACGCCGGCAACAAAGTGAAGCTTGACCGTGAGGCTTTCAGAGGTACCGAGCTGGATCAGATAGCGGCCGTCACCGGCATAAAGATCCATATGATAACGATCCGAGGCATCCACGGCATCCAGAGAAGCGAAGATTTCTTCGGCACGAAGGGCTGTCAGAAAATCGTAGATATATTTGTAGTTTGCGGCTTTTGTGAATTGTAACGGCTCGCCGGTAATGGCTGACTGAACCTCCGGCAAACGGACATACAGAAGCGGAAGTCCCATAATCTCGATTTCCTCGCGGATATCGTGACGCGAGATGACACGCAAATCCTCGGATAACAAAAACCAGTTGCCAAAAATTTCAGCGTAATAGCTTGGCGCATCCTCAACCACGGTCATAATCAAGGTGGAGGGAAGCACCCGTTCAAAGCTGACACTGCTGACATAGGGGCAGGCCTTTCGGACAGCCTCTTGTGCGGCTTCAAGATCGAGGTCAAAGAGGTTGTTCGTCGAATCGAGTCCGCTGGCGGTAACCAGCTCTTCTTTGGTATAGCGGCTGTTTCCTTCCACTTCTATGGTTTTCAGCCCGAAGAAGAGGACGATACAGAGAAATCCGATTGCGATCAGAAGAAGTATGGCCAAGATGAAATAGAAGATCCGGCGAAGGAGTTCTTTCCTTCGGTTTTTAGAACGAAGGCGCTCAAAGGAGTCTTTGTTGACGATTTCGGCGTTGTTTAACCCGCGTCCGGCGTCAATCGAAGGATCCTCGTAGTTCATAGACCGTAACTCCTTTCCGAGATTGCCGAAGAAGCATTCGGCTCGTAACTACCAGTATATCATACTTTCTTCGATTTTACAAGTTCTTTTATTTCTTTATAGATCAAATTATTCGCATTTTTTATGGCGAATTTGCCGAAATTTTCCGACAGCAGCCGCCGCTTTTCACGATTTGACAGGATTGCCTCGATGGTGTCGGCCATCAGACTCCCATGTAACTGGGATTCCTCGATCAAAACGGCGGCACCGGCGTCGGCGAGCAGCTTGGCATTTTTATATTGATGATTATCGGTGACATTGGGGGAAGGAATCAGAATGGCGGGCTTGCCGAGAAGTGCCAGCTCCGAAATGGTCATCGCTCCGGCGCGGTTGATGACGAGGTCGGCCGCGGCCAAGCGATCCGGCATGTCATAAATGTAATCAACTAAGGCAAGATTGGGATAGCGATCCAGCCCCAATCGTTCAAATTCGGCGCGGGTTTCCTCGTAGTTACCGACACCGGCTTGATGCAGATGATGGATTTCAGGATGCTTGGCGGAATATTCCGCCATAACCCGCAGCATTTCGCGATTAATGGCTTCAGCCCCCAGGCTTCCGCCACAGGAGAGCAGAGAATAGCGGTAGGTGTTGGTGAAGCCGAGGCGTCGGCGGGCTTCCTCGTAGGAAACCGAAGTAAAGGCCGTTTTCAGGGGATTACCCACATGAAGCACCTTGCGCGCACGGGGGAGCTGTTCGGCGGTTTGAGCAAAGTTGACAAAGATAAGATCGGTGTAAGGTGCTAACAGTTTGACAGCGACACCCGCCAAGGCATTCGATTCATGTAGGGCAGTCGGTATGCCCAGTGCCGCCGCGGCGCGAATGAGCGGCCAGGAGACATATCCACCGGTACCGATGCAGACATCCGGCTTAAATTCGCGAATCAATGCCTTGGCTTTGCCGACTGAAGTGATCATCAGTGCCAGCGTTTTCAAATTGGCGGGCGAAAGACTGCGCCGCAGACCGCGCATTTCAATGTGATGGAGAGGAAATCCTTCTTTGGGAACAAGGCGGTTTTCCATGCCGCGTGCGGTGCCGACAAAAGCAATTTCGGAATCCGGTTCCTCGGACAGAATCGTTTTGGCGATGGCAAGTGCGGGATTGATGTGACCGCCTGTGCCGCCGCCGGTCATCAATACTCGCATGACCGACTCCTTTTCGGAATTAGTTTAGATCGCGTTGATAGGAATAGCGTGAAATCGAGAGGATAATTCCCATTTCACCGAGCTGCATCAGAAGGGCGGTTCCTCCGTAACTGAAGAAGGGTAAGCTGATACCGGTATTGGGGATCGTGTTGGTAACGACTGCGATATTGAGGATGGCCTGAATGGCAACCTTACTGATCAGACCGATCACGACAAGGGAGGAGAAGGTGTCCGGCGCCTTCATGGCAATCACAAAGCCGCGCCAGATTAACAGCATGAAAAGAATAATGACCAGAGCCGCGCCCGCAAATCCCAGCTCCTCGGCAATAATGGAGAAGACAAAGTCGTTTTGCGGTTCCGGAACATAGAGATGCTTTTGACGGCTGTTTCCCAGGCCAACACCGAAGAGTCCGCCCGAGCCGACGGCATATAACCCCTGAACCGTCTGCCAGATACCGCCGGTTAACGGATAATTTTCGGGGTTGAGCCACATATTGATGCGCTCACGGGCATACGGTACCAGCAAAATCGCGGGCACAATAAAGGTAGCTGCGGCACCGCCGGCAATGAAGAACCAGAATTTTCTGGCACCGGCGGCAAAAATGACTACCATACCGATCAGGAAGACAATGATGGTACCCGAAAAATGACGTTCCAAGGCAATCAGAACGCAGGCAATACCGACAATGGCGGCCGGAATAAAGACGCCGAAAATGGAGGACTGCCAAAAGTTTCGATAGTTGGTGATGCGGTCTTGATTTCGTGCAGTATATAGCGCCAGCATAATGACAAGCGAGAACTTCATAATTTCGGAGGGCTGTATGGTAATGCTTCCGACACGAATCCACCGCTGGGCAACACCGCTGGCAACACCGTAGGCCAGAACGCCAATCAGAAGAAGAACGGTGACCAGAAAGGCAGGAACCGTAAATTTTCGAAGCCATCGGTAGTCAAAATGCATCGCAACAAACAGCGCTACCATGCCCAGAACGGCAAAGGCCGTCTGACGCTTGACATAGTGAAAGCTGTCGCCGTATTTACTGAAGGCAGAGGGGTAACTGGCCGAAAAGTCCATCACCAGTCCGAACAGCGTCAGAACAATCACCAGGATCAAAAAGAGGCGGTCATAGCTTCCCTTGACGCGTACGACGTCGGTGGGTTTGATAAAGTCATTTTTGATACGGCGGCGCTTGGACGGCTGAGTCGGAGGTGCGACACGACCGACACGAACGCCCTGTTCTTCGGATACGCTGCGGCTGTGATTCGGCTCTGTCGGTGGGACAGGACGCTTTTTGGAGGAAGGGGGTGTCTCGATAGCCTTGGGATCGGGCGCCGTTGTGACATCGGGACGAAGGACCTTGCGCTTGGCGGCTTCCTTGCGGCTGATGCTGCTACGGCGTACTTTGAAACCGCTTTGCGGTTTGTTTTGGCTGGTTTTTGGTGTTTTGTTCATGGAGGATCCGCCTTTATCGGAGATCAGAGATAAGCGAAGAAGAAGGTGAGGAAGCAGAGAAGAAGGGTAACCATACCGAAGATCAGCACAATGCGAATCTCGCTCCATCCGCATTTTTCAAAATGATGATGAATCGGTGCCATCTTGAAAAGACGCTTACCGTGCGTGATTTTGAAGAACCCAACCTGGAGTATGACCGAAATCGCTTCCAAAAGATAAATAAAGCCTACAACAAGAATGACAAGCGGATTTTGAATCATAAAAGCCATACCGATGACCAGTGCGCCGAGAAACAGCGATCCGGTATCACCCATAAAGACACGGGCGGGATAGAAATTATAGACCAAAAATCCAAGACAGCCGCCAATTGCGGCTCCGGCCAGAATGCCAAGTGAATAGGAGCCAAAGAGGAAGGCCACCGCAGCAAAAAACATCGAGACAATCGCTGTTTGTGAGGCGGCAAGGCCGTCAATGCCGTCGGTCAGGTTTACGCTGTTGATTATACCGGTCAAAAGAAGAACGGCAAAAGGGTAATACACCCACGAGAGGGGAAGCGTTATGTCAATAAAGGGAAGATACAGGTCGGTGGTTAAATAGCCAAAGCCATGCATGGCGAGAAGATAAAGAATCGAGGCACCAAGCTGAAGCAGATACTTTTGCCAGGAGAGCAGACCCTCATTCTTGTTTTTGGAAAATTTGGTGCGATCATCGATGACGCCAATCAAGCCGTTGACAAGCGCAAAAAGCAGGGTGATGACGAGAAGGGGAAGGTTTTCGGTTTTACCGGAGAGTGACAAAGCAGCAAGAAGAACAGCGGAAAGCAAAAGAATGGAGACAAGGAAGGAAAGACCGCCCATGGTGGGAGTTCCTTCTTTGGATTTGTGCCAACGAGGGCCGATATCGAGGATTTTTTGGCCGAGCTTACGGCTTTTTAAGTAAGGAATCAGAAACCGCAGGATAACGGCAGTAAAAACGAAGGTGAGAACAAGAGCAAGAAGAAAATACAGAGTCATAAGGTACAGTATGGCGGTTGAGCCGTTTTCCTTTCCCGAGTGTAATACTCATTTAGTGATCCGATGAATCCGCAAGCAGAAGATCCGCAATGCGCTCCATACGAATGGAATGACTGGCCTTGAGTAGGTAACAGTCTTGAGGGCGGCGGTCTCGGAGAATTGCTTCTGCCAACGGTTTGGCGTCTCTGATATCGGGGAAACAGGCCACGGATTCCGCAGGAAGACCCAGACGGATGGCTTCTTCTGCAATCAGGGACGCTTCTTCGCCAAAGGTATAAAGACGGTCGATGCCGCATTGCTTGGCAAAGGCACCGATGCGGCGGTGAAGGGCATCGCTGTGTTCACCAAGCTCGAGAACACTGCCGAGGACGGCAATCGTTCGCCCATTGCGCTGTGCGGCCAAGCGTTTGGTGACGGTCAGCGAGGCCTCAATCGACTCGGCGCTGGCGTTATAGTAATCCAAGACGTAAAGACAGCCGTTTGCTTCACGAAGATTCTGACGCATCCCGACGCCCTCGAAGGAGGCCAAACCGCGACGGATATCAGCTTCGGAAAGACCGGCGATGCATCCGACCGCAACCGCATACATCGCGTCCAGAACCGTGTGCTCACCCAGCGTCGGGATCCGAAGATCGGTTAACACCGCATCCGGGCAGATGGCATCGAAATACATTCCCTCAGCGGTATAGCGGAGATTCACGGCGCGATAATCGGCCGATCGATGGTGGAGTGCCACGTAAACCGCATGTGGGATGTCGGCAAGAAGCGGTTCATCGCCGTTCAGAATCAGTGTTCCACCCGGCTTTAGCCCTTCGGCAATTTCCATTTTGGCATCGCGGATACCTTCGCGCGAGCCCAGATATTCAATGTGTGCCGTTCCGATATTGGTAATCACCGCGATATCGGGGCGGACAAGCGAGGTAAGATAGGAAATCTCGCCCTTTGCCGACATGCCGAGTTCAAGCACAGCGGCCCGATGAGCGGGGGAGAGTGCGAGGAGAGTCAGCGGCACGCCAAGCTCGTTGTTGAGATTGCCGTCGGTTTTATGCGTGGGAAGAACGGCCGACAAGACCGCGTAAATAAACTGACGTGTTGTTGTTTTGCCGACGCTGCCGGTTACCGCTACTGTCATAGCGGAACAACGTGCCTTGTAAGCGGCGGCAATTTTACCAAAGGCCGAAACGGTGTGATCACAGAGAATAACCGAGCAATTATGAGAGATGAGATCCTCAAGCGGAAGATCGGGACGCTCAACCAAAACGGCGGCGGCGCCGTGCTCGGCGGCGGCTGTGACGAAACGATGCCCGTCGGTGTGTTCACCCGCAATGGCAACAAACAGAGCGCCTTCGGTCACCTTGCGTGAATCAATAACAACTGAGGTCACCGGTACGGTTCCCTCGAACAGAAGCTTCCCTCCGCAAGCAGAGGCAAGAAAGGCGGCGGTCAAGCCGTCGGAGCAAGTCGGCATGAGAAGGGGATATCCTTTCTGATATTAATAGAGTCCCTTGGATTTGAGGCGTTTTTCCGCCGCCTCCAAGACAATGGCCCGTTCGGAAAAGGGATGAATCCCATCGGGCATAATTTCATATTCCTCGTGTCCTTTGCCGCAGAGCAAAATGACATCCTTCTCTTTGGCAGAGGTAATGGCGTAGGTGATGGCTTCCCGTCGGTTTTCGATGACGGTGTGAGAGCAGGAATCCTCGATTCCTTGGAGAATATCATTCAAAATGTCGGCGGTGCGTTCGCTGCGGCTGTTATCGGCGGTTAGAATTACGTAATCGGCACGCTGTGACGCAATTCGCCCCATCAGAGGCCTCTTGGTGCGGTCACGGTCTCCGCCGCATCCAAAGAGAAGAACGAGGCGCTGAGAGGGCGACATGAAGCCGCGCACCGTGCGAAGGATATTATCCAGCGCGTCGGGGGTATGGGCATAATCGATATAAACCGCAAAGTCATTGGTCGGAAGCTCGATGCTTTCCAGGCGTCCCTTAACGCCGCGGAAGCCGCCAAGCGCCCCACGGATAATGTCGCGCGGAATGCCGTCGGTATAGGCAGCAACCGCCGCCTGCATGGTATTCATGACGGCAAAATCGCCGGGAATCGGTGAACGAATGCGGAAGATCGCGTCGGCGGTGCAAAGATCATAGGTGATGCCGCAGCTACCGTTTTTCACGAGATTAACCGCGAAAAAGTCGGCGGCAGACTGCCTGGCACTGACGGTAATGACGTGTCCGGTAGCCGAGGCGGCCATGCGCGGCATGGCGGGATCGTCGGCGTTAAGTACTGCGCGTCGACATTTGGCAAACAGCTTGGCCTTGGCCGCACCATAGGACGCCATGTCGTGATGAAAGTCGAGGTGCTCGGGTGTCAGATTGGTGAAGATTCCGCAGTCGTAGGTAAGGGGATCCAGCTTGCCGAGTGCCAGCGCATGAGAGGAGGCTTCCATGAATACATGCGTGATTCCCTCGTCCGAAAAACGGCGAAGAAGTGGATATAGCTCGGCGGGATCGGGAGTGGTGAGCTTTCCCGAAAGCGTGCCGATGGTCTTGGCCTTATAGCCGGCTCGCGTATAAATAGCCTCAAGCATAGCGGTGACTGAGGTTTTCCCGTTCGTGCCGGTAACGGCAGTCAGATGAAGTGACTGATGGGGATCTCCCCAGAAGCGTGAGGTCAGATGCGCTTCTGCAATGCGCGAATCGGATACGGTCAGAAACGGAAGCCCGCGCTCACGCAAAAAGGAAGCCGCTTCAGGATGAGCGTTATCGATAACAAAGGCGGTGGCGCCGCCGGCGATCGCTTGCGCAAGCGCCGTATGTCCGTCTCGCTGAAAGCCGTGAATGGCCAGAAAGAGGGTATGCGGACGGCATTGCTCGGGATCCGGTGTCAGGTGCTGGATGGTGATATCCGGCCCGAACCGGTCAAAGGGGAAGGGAAGAGCCTGAGAGAGTATGGTGAGTGTCATGGAAATCATCTCCGATCGTAAAAAATGATAGGTTACGTCTTTGAGATTGGACTTCCTTGACCGCTCGGATCAGTTGGCGGTACCGTCGAGATAACGGACTGTGATGGTAACAACCGTAGCCTCGGTGGCCAACGTGCCGGGAGCAATCGATTGTGATACCACGTAGGCCTCAGCGGTGGAGGAGTTGGTGGCACCGTCAATAATGACATTAAAGCCGTTATTGGTGAGAATTCTGTTGGCGGCGGAAACGGTTCTGCCGACAACGTCGGGAACCTTACGGTCGGATATCGGCGTAGCGGTACCGGTATAGAAAATGACCTTGCCCTCGCTTTTCATGATGGACTCTCCACGAGCCGGTACCTGATAGGTGATAATATCGCCGTCTCCGCGTACCTCATAGGTGAGACCGCGGTTACCGGCCGTGGCAAGGGCATCTGCGGTCGGCCAGCCCACATAATTGTGAAGCGTGGTTTTGACGCGCTGGAGCTCGGCTTCGGTGTAGTTTCGCTCAATGCCGATATGAGGAAGAATTTCTTCCATCAGGTTGGAGATGTAGGGGGCGGCGACAATCGAGCCGTATTTGTTGGCAATCATAGGGGTGTCGACAACGATGATCGCGGCAATCTGCGGATCATCGGCTGGCGCATAGGCGGCACAGGAGCCGACACGGTAAGAGAAGTTGCCGTCCGGGTCAGCCTGGTCACGAACCTCGGAGGTGCCGGTTTTGGCGGCAATCTTATAGCCGGCGACATAGGCGTTTTTGGCACCGCCATTGCCGGATACGCCGCGCTCCAGTACACCGGCAATCGTCTGACAGACATCGGTGCTGATTACCTGAAGCTTGGGCGTGCTTTCGTGTTGCATGAGAATATTGCCGTCATCGTCAATCATCTGCTCGACAACATAGGGCGTGAGCAGATATCCGCCGTTGGCAACGGCAGAAAGCGCCGTCAGGTGTTGAATCGGGGTGACCTTAAAGGTCTGGCCGAAGGAATAGACGGCAAGAGAGACGTTACCGAAATCGGTAAAGGAGGAGTAGATCGATCCGGCTTCACCGGGCAAATCAATGCCGGTGCGGGAGGTATATCCAAAGGCTTCAAAATACTTGTAGAAGGTTTTCTGCCCGATGCGCAGACCGAGCGTCATCAGAACAGGGTTACAGGACTGCTGCAGACCGACTTCAAAGGTCACGGAACGATGACCACTGGTACGATGGCAGTGAATCGGCTGTGGATAGCCTTCCACGCGAAGACTGCCCGAGCAATAGAAGTTTTCATCGAGCGTGACAAGACCTTCTTCTAACCCCATAGCGGTCGTGATGATCTTGAAGGTAGAGCCGGGCTCGTATAGCTCAGAAACCGCTTTGTTGCGCCACAGCGTATAGAGAAGCTCGGTGCGGTAGGAAGCGTATTCGGCGGATGCGGGATCATAGCCGCTTTCGCTGAGTTTAAGCAGGGAATCCTCATCCAACGTAAAGGGGGAATTCAGGTTAAAGGTCGGATAGGTTGCCATTGCCAGTACGGCACCGGTGTTGACATCCATGACGATGCCGGTAACGCGGTTAAGCGGATCCGAATCAAGATAGGTTTGCTTGAGTTGCTTTTCCAGTGCTTTTTGGATGGTGACATCAATCGTCGTGACGAGATTGGCACCGTTGGAGGCATCGATATAGGTATCGTATTTGCTCGGCATCTGGCCGCCGAGCGCGTCCTTGGAGGTGATGTATTTGCCCGATTCTCCGACAAGAAAGCTGTTGTACTGATATTCCAGACCGGTCAGACCGGCATCCGTACCGACAACGCCGATGACATTGGCGGCCAGCGAGGAATAGGGATAGTAACGGGCAGAATTTGCCTCTAAATGGATTTGAAGGGTATAATTATGCTCGAGAATAAAGCGGCGAACCTCGTCTGCTTCTTCCTCGGTGGCGTTCTTCTTGACGGTTTCGTCGGCGCGGTGCTTCTTTTGGGTAAGGGAATAAATCTTGTCATAATCAACATCCAAAATGTCCGACAATCCCTGCGAAATGGTTGCGGCGGCAGCATCGTCGGCGATGTCGCGCGGAGAAATGAAAATGCGGTACACCGTATAGTTGGAAGCAAGCTTATTCATGTCCGAATCATAGATCTCGCCGCGCTCGGCCTTGAGCGTGGTCATGCGCTGGACATTGCCGATAACCTTGTTTTGATAATATTCATAATCGATGATCTGCAGCTGGAACAGGCGGATAATCAGGACACACCAGAGGATCATACAGCCGAGCAGGATGATCATGCTGCGTCCGGGAATCCAGCGGTTGACATCGCGGTTTTGTTTCATGGAAGGGCCTCCTTGGGATACTCATAACCATTATACTACCGAATGGCCGTTTTTACAATAGCGAGGACGAAAAAAGAGGGCGCGCGGACAAAAAATTTTTCTGCCGTGCGGCCCTCTTGTGTTGTCGGAAAAATCAGTTTGAGGTCGAAGGATCGGAGGCTTTGCCAAACGAGGTAATTTCGTCGTTATGATCCATCGTGATGTATTTCTTGGTAATCTCGTCGAGCTTAACCATGCCCAGCTCCTCGCGCGCAATTTGCTCAATCAAGGTCAGGTCGTTTTTCAGATCAAGCTTGGCGTTCAGATCATCTTTTTCGACCAAAAGGGTGTTGATTTCGGCTTGCAGATCCGAAACTGTGGCGGTGTGCTCATTGATCTGAACATAATTAAAAATCATGTAGAAAAAGAGCATCGAGCAGATGAGCGCCAGAAAAACGATGGAATAGGGAAAGGCAACCTTTTGAGTGTTGGTGATCGTACGAACCTTCGGTTCTACGCGGACACCGGCCACCGGAATTACCTTTTTGCGATCCTGCGGAACCGAAACCGGAACCGATCCGATAGCCACATTCGGATTCATCGCACGCGCATTGGGGTTCGACATATCGGGAGTACGTGTAACCGAGCGGCGCTTAAGATCGCCCGATTTGACGCGGGTATAACCGGTGACACGACGGTCGCGAGCCGCATTCTGGACAGGGGTGTGCGGAGGACGAGCTTTTTTCTTCGCGACGGGCAGGTCGGAGTCCGAAACCGGCATGGTTTTCTTTTTCGTGATCTCGTTTGTCATCGATTTATATCCTTTCGTTTTGAGTGCGTTCGGCAATCCTAAGCTTGGCGCTGTGGCTGCGTTTGTTAGCTTCAAGCTCTTCTGGGCCGGGTAGAATCGGTTTTTTTGTCAATATGGTGAGCTGCGGCTTTTTTCCGCAGACACATATCGGAAAGTCAGGAGGGCAGGTGCATCCCTTGGCAAGCTCGCTCATGCTTTGCTTGACTAAGCGATCCTCGAGGGAATGGAAGGTGATGACCGCCATACGTCCACCGGGCGTTAAGCAATCGGTGATGTCGCGAATGACCGGGGGAATGATGGTAAGCTCTCCGTTTACCTCAATGCGAATGGCCTGAAAGGTTCGTTTCGCAGGAGAGCCGCCTTTTTCGCGGAATTTCGGAGGGATGGCGGCACTGATCAGATCAGCCAGCTCCAAGGTGGTTTCAATCGGCTTGTCCGTTCGTTTTTTGACGATATCGGAGGCGATACGGCGGGCGAATTTTTCTTCGCCGTATTGAAAGATCAGATTTGCCAGCGCTTCTTCGGAATAGGTATTGACCACATCGGCGGCAGAGAGGGGGTCGTCGGGGTTCATGCGCATATCGAGCGGGGCATCTTTGGTGTAAGAGAAGCCGCGCTCGGCTGTATCAATTTGATGTGAGGAAATGCCGAGATCAATCAGGACACCGTCGGCTTTGCGCCCATTCAGAATTTGCTTCAGAACCGCAAAATTGCTTCGAACAATCTCGACGCGGTCGGAAAAGGGAGCCAGCCGTGTGGTTACCGCCTGTATGGCCGCGGGGTCGCGGTCGATAGCAATAAGCTTGCCGCCTTCGGTAAGCTTTTCGGCAATGGCGTAGCTGTGTCCGCCACCGCCGGCGGTACAATCCACGTAAAGCCCGTTCGGCTTGATGGCAAGACCGTCGATGCATTCCTTCAGCATGACCGAGTAGTGTTCAAACTTCAGTTCCATATCAGAAGCCCAGCTTGATGAGCAGGGCGGTAATGTCCTGCGTATTTTCCGACGAGTTTTCTTCGTTCCAGCGAGCCTCGTCCCAAATTTCAATGTGATCTCCGACACCGATGACCTTAACCGATTTTTCAAGACCGGCGTAGGTACAGAGGGTCGGGGAGACGAGAAGCCGTCCCTGACCGTCCACAGCGGTTTCGAAGGCCGCGGCGTAAAGGAAACGCTTGACCTGTCTCGTTTCGATATCCGGCAGGGAATCGAGCTTGGCCGTAAAGGCCTGCCAGCGTTCGGCGGGATAGAGAGAGATGCAACGGTCGACGTTTTTGGTCATAACCACATTGTCGCCCAGCTCGTCGCGGAGTCTGGCCGGCAGACTGATACGCTTTTTACTGTCGAGATTGTGACTGTATTCACCACAGAACATCGCGTGCCCCTCCTCTCTTGTCAATCATGTTCCACCAAAGCAGGAAAAAGCGGTAAAGTTTACCACTTTCTGACCACTTTATTCCACTTTATGCCACGTTTACCTATATTATAGACGATCGATCCGGATTTGTCAAGGGTTAAGAGGGAGATTTTTTGCCAAAATGACCGAATTTTTGACAAAAAAACAAAAAAATTTGTGAAACAGAACAGGTGTTCGGAAGAGAAGCAAGAACCGCTCGATACTGTCAGCCTTCCTATTGCGAAATCCGGCGACTGCACAGAACCCGATCGTATTAAAGCAAAAAAACACCTATGAACACACAGGCTGTGTATTCATAGGTGAATGGATTTAGGATTTCCGCGACCCTTCGGGGCGGAAGTTCTGAGATGCCGGAACACGCTAAGATTATGTTGAAATCGCTTTGTGCTTTGATCGAATAGCTTTCATAATAGCGCGGACAAAAGATACCACGCCATATCCAATCAGAATACCTGAAACATTCATCAACAGATCGTCAATATCAAAGCTGCGTCCGATCATCGGTTGCAGCAGTTCGATGACAAGCGGCAGGATCCATGACAGGAATAGCATACAGCGTGAGGTGATTTTTGACCAAGCGAGGGGAAGCAATATCCCCATAGGAACAAACATCAGGGCGTTACCGATCAGCATACGCAGAACCCAATCTCCGAGAATTCGCTCACCGATCAGACATTCATAAAAAACCGAAGTGAAATTGTAGCTGAAATCGGGACGAAAGAGTTCCCCTAACCCGAGAATGGGCTGTTTAGTGAAAATTCCGAACCAAAAGGAATTCCACAGGTTGTTCGGTACTAAAACCAAATTGATGAGTCCTGTTACATAGCAGACAAACAGCAGGCGAAGCGCTTCTGTACGCCATAGGATCGACTGTTTCTTGCTTTTAAGCAGAGCATAGCGCAGGATTGCGTAAAGCAGTCCCACAAGACAGGCAAGGGGGAGTACCTGTAAAAACATACCGATGAAGGTGTCGGACAACAGGAGTTGGCGCATCTTGTTTCCTCACAAAAGACCGGCGGCATCCAAAACGGCCAGCGCCCTCTCGGGTACGATGCCGACCAGCGACTCACCGTATTTCAGCATATTCCGTACGTAGGAGGAGCTGATGTGAAAATATTCGGGCTTGGCGGGAATGAACACAGTATCGGGATGATTGCGAAGTCCACGGTTGATGGTCGAGAGCGACATCTCATACGGAACATCCGAAGCATCGCGCACCCCGCGCACAATGACACCGATATCATGCGCCTCGGTATAAGCCGCAAGAAGTCCGTCACAAACATCGACCGTTACGTGGTCAAGACCTTCGCAGGCGGCCTTGACCATGGCGCACCGGGTGTTAAGATCAAAGCGGCAGCTTTTCTCGGTATTGTTGAAGACAACCGCATAGACCTCGTCAAACATCGTAGCCGCACGGCGGATGACATCGAGATGGCCGACAGTAATGGGATCAAAGGTGCCGGAGATTAAGGCTTTCATGAAAGTGTCCTCTCTTTTTCCAAAATGGTGATATAGGCTCGGCCATATTTGCTGTGTCGGAAAAGCGACATGCCGGGGCAGGACAGGGGTTCTGGTGATTCGGTTTCGCAGACAACATACCCGCCCTCGGTGACAAGACCGTAGTCGGATAACAGCTTGAGCGCTGTCGGTAAATAGCCGCTTTGGTAGGGAGGATCCAAAAAGACGAGATGGAAGGTCTGCTTGCCGGACAGATTTCTTAAAACCGATTTAAAATCGGTGCAGAGAAGCGTCATGCGGTCAAACAGCTTGGTCTTGCGGGCATTGCGCTTGATAACCTCACAGGCGGCGGGATCGGCATCCGCAATATAGGCAGAGGCCGCACCGCGGCTGAGCGCCTCCAGCGCCAGCTGGCCGGAGCCGCCGAAAAGATCCAGGACGCGGCGTCCTTCCAGATCAAATTGCAGAATACTGAAGACCGCTTCCTTGGTGCGTTCGGCGGTAGGGCGTGTGGTTTCGCCCTCCAGGGTTTCAAGACGGGCGCCCTTGGCGCTTCCGGTAATAATTCGCATCATGGTTCAGGTTCCTTTTTTTGTTTTTTGAATCGGATGTTCGGTAAAGTAGGTGAGAATACGGGCAGCGTCCTTTTCGGAAATTCCCTTTACGGTGGAGAGCTCATCCGCCGTTGCGGTAGCAACGGCACGTAACCCCCCAAAGTGACGGAGGAGCAGCTTGGCTTTGGCAGGACCGATGCCTTCGATTGCCTCTAAGGCGGAGGTGCGAAGCGATTTTCGTTTCGCTCCGGTCATACGGGAGACCGTATAGCGGTGAACCTCTTCCTGAAGCTTATAAATTAAAAGAAAAACCGGTTGCTCGCGTGCTATACTGATTTCCTCGTTCTCGGATGTCAGGGCGCGGGTTTTATGGAACTCATCCTTAACCATACCGAATACCGGGATCGGGATGCCTTTTTCGGCAAGAAGCGTGCGGATGACCGAGACATGTGCCTTGCCGCCATCCAGGAGAAAGAGGTCGGGGAGCGGATCTTCGGGATGATTCAGACGGCGCTCGACCGCCTCACGCATCGAGGCATAATCGTCCTGACCGTCGGTAGCTGTAATTTTGTAGGTGCGATAAGCACTTTTAACAAAGCGTCCGTTTTCCAATCGAATCTTGCCGGCGGTGATGTGCTCACTTCCGTAGTTGGAAATATCGAAAGCTTCGATGGCCTCGGGCACGACCTCAAGCTGAAGAAGCTGAGCCAAGCGAATGAGGGTGTCGTTTTCCTTTTCGGCGTTGGCGTTGTATTGTGCCGCATATTCCTTGGCATTTTGGCGCACCATCGCACAAAGCTGTTTGAGGTTTCCTTTTTCGGGAAAGCGGACGTTAACCTTGTAGCCGGCCTTTTCGCGGAGCATAGCGGCCAGTGTTTCGCGGTCCTCGTCGGTAAGCGGAAAATCGAGTAAAATTTCCTTGGGAATATATTCGCGGATACGATAGAGCTCATAGAGGAAGGCGGCCAAGGCATCGGCATCGACAATGCGATCGGCGCCGAACAGAAAGCTTTCATTATCGGTTACTGCACCGTTTCGGATATAGAAAACAGCGAGACAGGAGCAGGTGTCGTCGGTGTGCAGGGCGATAACATCCTGCTCGACATAAGGGGCGGCGACGACCTTCTGCTTGTCCCAAAGCTTGGCGAGGGCACGGATACGGTCACGGCAGAGCGCGGCTGCCTCAAACATCAGATTTTCGGCAGCATATTCCATCTGCTTGGTCAGCGAGTCCTTAACCTCCGAAAAGGCACCGCCGAGAAAGGGAATCAGATCTTGAAATACGGCGCGGTATTCTTCGACGGATATTTTTCCGGTACAGACGCCGCGGCATAAACCGATCTGGTAATTCAGACACGGACGTGTTTTTCCGATGTCACGGGGAAATTGCTTTTTGCAGTCGGGCAGTCCAAAGGCTTTTCGGGCGGTATTGACGATGGTATAGGCAATGGAGGTACCGGAATACGGACCGAAATAACGCGCACCGTCGGCCAGACGCTTGCGAACGACCAGAATGCGGGGATAAGGCTCGTCAAGGGTAACCTTAATGTAGGGATAGCTTTTGCCATCCTTGAGCTTAATATTGAATTTTGGTGTATGAAGCTTGATCAAGCGGTTTTCAAGCGCCAGGGCCTCGATTTCAGTTGAGGTCAGCATGACCTCAAAATCGGCAATCAACGAGACCAGACGGGCTGTTTTCACCGTGTGGTGCTCAAGATCGGTAAAATAGGAAAGGACACGGTTTTTCAGTGCTTTCGATTTGCCGACATAAATGATCGTTCCCGCCTTGTCCTTCATGAGATAGACACCGGGACATAGCGGCAGACGGGAGGCTTTGTCACGAAGAGAGCGAATCGCTTCGGTTTCGGAAAGAAACGTCATGGTGGTTTCCTTTACGGCATTTGTTCAAGAGCTGTCTCCGGCAAGGGGAGGACGCTCGGTAAGCGAGCGAAAAGACAAAAGGGCAGACGATCCCGGCGAAGGGACAGCGTCTGCCTATTTCATTTGATACTTACGGCGCGCTTAGTCTTCGAAGCCGGTAGCAATCAGCTCGGCAAGGCCGTCGAGAGCTTCGGATTCATCTGCGCCGTCGGCAATCAGTGTTACGGTCATTCCCTTAACGATGCCGAGAGAAAGAACGCCGAGAAGAGACTTTGCATTGACGCGGCGATCTTCTTTTTCAACCCAGATGGACGCTTTGTAAGAATTTGCCTTCTGAATGAAGAATGTGGCAGGTCTTGCATGGAGACCGACATTGTTTTGTATCGTTACATCGCGAGAAATCATAGGAAATGAACTCCTGTCTATGAAATGTGGTTATAACGTTATTATTATAACAAACTTTTTATACAAAATCAAGTCTTTTTTTTATTTTTTTGCGTCAAGTTTGCGAATTGGCAGAAAAAACAAAAAATCAAACTTGATTCACATCCAAATACGTGACAAGCACCGTAACCGAAACATTTTCGGCTTGCAGAACAAACTGCGATCCGGCGGCGATATAGGTGTTTCCGCCCAAAAGGAAACCGTCCTCCGAGCGGACAACCTGCGCGGTGAAGGTGGCGGTGACATCATAATGATCGGCCGATTGATAGGTGATCAACGTGCCGAGCGGACTTTCCAGATACAGGGTTGCTTTTTCGGAGGAAACCTGTGTGAGCGTACCGAAGGTACTGCCGTTTGCCGAGAACACCGTGTTTTTGGCAAAGACAGCGGCTTCCTCGGCCGATATGTTGGAGGCAACGACAGTAATTTGCGCTTCGACCAAGGTGGCACCGGAAAACAGACGGGAGATAATTTGGTAGCGTACGGCAATTCCGATCAAAGAGACAAGGACAAGAAGAATGATAAGAAAGTCAATGACCGAAAAGCGGATACGACGGGTAGCTTTATTGTTTTCGTTCATAACCGAAATCCTTTCTGACAGCGTTGTTAATCCGGCGCGGCGGTGTCGGGGAGCGGCTCAAGAGAGAGGCAGGTTCCGGTACCGGTGAAATCGGGGGTGCGGAAGGAAAGCGGTTGCCCGAGCAAGAGCAGGCGTCCGTCGATTTCATAGCCGGCCTCGGTGAGAAGTGCGTCGGCACGAATGGTGAGAATCATGGTGACATGACCGGGGAAGGTGCTGGTAACAATGGCGCCGGTTGTCTTGTTAACGCCGGTGTAGCGGCATTCGGCATACGATACGTCGGTGATTTCTCCGAGATCGGACAGCTTGACCGAGTCTGTCATCCGATCGCCGATCGAAACCAAATTGCGGAAATCTTCGCGCAGGGGTGAAACCTCAATTTGGTAGATTACCTCAACCGTTTCGTTGCTGCCCGGTGTCAGAATCCGGCGTTCGCGCAGGAAAAAGACGACGGTAACCGTGGCGGCCAAAATCGCAACGATCAGAAGAACGTCGATGAAATTAAAGAATAATTTTTTCTTTCCGTTGTTGGCATTCATGGAAATAGTATCCTTTCAAACGTGTGGATCAGTGCACCGAGAGATCTAAGGAGGGGCCGTCGGTAGGCGGCGTAATCCGTTCGCGGATGGCGGCACGGATGGCGGCCGAGCAAAGACCTACGATCAGCCAAAAGAGGAGGAAAATGCGGTAGTTGTAAAAAACATAGTCAAACAGTCCCATGAAAAGGAAGCCGCAGACGGCGGAAAAACCGGCTACCGCCGTGTAGCGAAGCGGCCGTTCATCCGTATGACTGTTGGCAAAATAGGAGAAGAAGTGACGGAAGAAGATAGCAAGCAGTGCAAGAAAAACGAGCAAGCCGGGAATGCCGAGAGAAACGGTAATCTGCGAAAACAGATTGTGTGTATGCGGCGCGGCCTCAATCGCTTGCAGGGAATACAGGGGATAGATGCGACGGAACGCCGATTCTCCCAGACCGATTCCCCCATGAGGCAGTCGGCGAGCAGGCGATTGGTGCCCTCATAGATGCCGAAACGGTATGCGATAGAGCTGTCGGTCATATCAAAAATGCTGAGGAAGCGCGTTGTGATTTCGGTCGGTAACAGCGCTGCCAACAGCGGCAAGCAGAGTACGCAGACCGCCAGAACCGCAAGAGAACGGCGCGAGGACAGGAGAAGGATAACCATGGCGATCAGAATAGCCGCCAGCCATCCTCCTCTTGACCAGGTAAAAATCAGACAGACAAGCGAGAGAAGGCCGAGCAGTCCATAGCCAAGCCGAGTATCACCGATTTTGCTGCGTAAGAAGCCAACTGCTAAGAAGGGTGTGGTGAGTAGCAGCATTTCTGCCAGAACATTGGGATTGCCGAAGAGCGAAACCGCGCGTCCGGGGATCAGCGCGAGCATGGAGGTGTCCAACCAGTTTAAGGGAGACAGGCCGAGAACGTATTCCGTAACGCCAATCAGCGCCGTGACCGAAAGCGAGGCCGTCAGCGCACCGACACATCGATACACCCAAGCCGACGTGCGGATGAGATTTACGGTAATGAAAAATCCGCAGAGCAGACAGCATTGAAGCAATGCCGTGCGCAAACTTTCGCCAGGTGTCAACGAGACGAAGCCGCCAAACAGCAGGATAAGACCAAAGCCAAATACGGCAAGATCCGGTGCGGTTGTTGACAGCGTGCGCTTTCCGCGCATCAGCTTGCAAAGCCAGGCAACGGTTACCGTTGCTGTCAGAATTGCGATTTGAACGGTGGAAAGGAAGGGGAGAACCAGGAAGATTAATACGACACCGCACTCGGGCAGTAAAAAGAGGGCGCAAAGAAGCGATAAGACCGGAATGGCAAGCGTCATCGCGAGTGGGGAGGTAAAGGCGCCGAGAATGCCGAGCCCCAAGCCGCAGAGAAAGGCGATGTCACCGCGCCCGTATGGTATACCGTCGGGCGTAAGAATCGCCGGCTTAATGCCAAGCACGCGGAACAAGAAGAAGGAGAGTAGGCGGCTCTCGGTGAAAGCGACACCGCAGGATTTGGGTGATGTGCTTAATATGCCGCCGATCGCGGAACAAATCAAGCCCAAAAGGATGGTCAAAAGCGGTGTTTCGGTATGACCGAGAACAAAACGCTCAATCGTATAAGCGACGGAGAGGCAGAGACCGAAGGCAAAATAGAAGGTGCCAAGACATTTTAATTGAAGCAAGGGAAGGCTGCGAAGGAAGGCAACCAACTTTGTTAAGAGAAAGCTTTGCTCAAATTCGCGTGCCATCCAGCGCTTGAAGGGGATGGAAAGACGGCGGCGAAACGCGATTTTCTCATTTGCTTTGGCTAACAGTCGGTCACCGTCAGGGTGATGACCACCGGTCAGGAGATGACCGACGGCGCTTTCGGGCAGCTTGTCGTAGAAGTATTCTGAGGCGCGGGCCAGCGTTGAGAGAATCAAGCTGTGGGAAATAAGATCAAAGCGCTCTTTTTTCTTGCGGGGAGAATTCATTCCGTTGTGATCTCCTTTCTCTGCCGGGTAAGAGCTCTCGGCAGATTATCAAATAAAACGGCAGACCGCACAGTACGGTCAGGCAGGGAAACAGAAGGAGTGGAGCGGTGAAGCGAATCTGCAAACGATCAAAGAAACAATAACAAAGAGAGAGACTTGCCGCACCAATCAGGATCGGTGGTAAGGATCGAACGAGGGGAGACATTGCGATAACACGGCGAAGACGCCAAAAGCCGAACAGCGCAAGCCCAATTTGTGCGAAAAGGAAAGCAAAGGCAAGTCCGCGTAATGAGGTTGTCGGAAGACAGCCATACACGCACAAGGGTAAGGGGGCGATGAAAAAAAGGAAAAGCATCCGATGTGAGCAAGAGGCCGCATCCGCGATACGGCGAAGCATTTCGTTGGCCACAAGCCAAGGAAGCGCTAGGGCCAGTATCGAAAGAACCTCGGATACAAGAGCTGTATCAGCTTGCGAAAAGCGACCGTACTGATACAATACCGTGACAATTTCGTCGGCAAAAAAGCAGAGAAGGAGCGAAATCGGCACTGAAAACAGAAGGGCACCCGACAGAGACGCGGCGGCACAGCGGCGAAACCGGCATGGCGTACGGCAGACGGCAAGATGCGGAAAGCAGAGATTGACCGTTCCCGCAATCAGGATACCCGAAACGGCGGATAATAGCAGCATGGCGTAATCGGCAACCGCTGTACCGAACCGTGATACTTTTCCCATCAGAAGAAAGAATAAGACGCGGATCAGTGGCAGAAGCGATGCCGTGACGGTAACAAGCGGTGCGCGCCTCAGCAGAGGACCCAACAGCCGTAGCTCTTCGGAAACCTGGCGGTGAAACCGTAGCTTTTGATGCAGGGGCGGAAGCAAGAGCAGGCATTGGAATATCAGCGAAGCCTGTAAGATAGCCGTGATAACAAAAAGCGTTACGGTATCCGAAAAAGGATCCACAAAGGTCAAGGCGATGACAACCGCAAGATTAGCGATAGCACCGGCAAGGGCCGGCATCAAAAAACGGTGATTTGCTTGATGGAGTGCTGTCAGAAGAGCCACCAAACCCGAACCGATAACCGAGGGAAAGGATACCCGTAACAGCATGACGGCTTTGTTGTGAAGGAAGGGCGATAAATGCGGCGCGAAGCAACGCACCAGCGGATCAGCCAGCAGGATACCAAGAACGGTAAGCACCAAAGAAAAGAACAAAACCATGTGCAGACAAGCAGAAGCAAAGCGCTTGCGCTGTTGCTCTTCGGCAGGATACAGCGGAAGAAAGCAGCCGGAAATGGCCGCCAAAAACAGTGTATCGGACAAGACGGCGGGAATCCGCTGTGACAGCGTAAAAACAGAGGAAAGCTCGCTGAGGCCGAGCAGAGCCGCAAGCCGCGAGGAGCGCAAGAGCCCAAGCAGCTTGGAAAGCGCCGTGATTCCCATGATAAGCAGGGGTAACAGCGCGGGAGATCGGTCGGTCAGAGAAGGTCGGGGCGTTTTTTTCGTGTTCGTTTGAGAGCCTCCTTAAAGCGCCAGGCGTTAATTTCGGCATGATTGCCGTTAAGTAGAGGATCGGGTACCTTTCGCCCACGGAACACGACGGGGCGGGTATATTGCGGATATTCAAGCATACCGCAGGAGATGCTTTCGATTTCATGACATTCGCTGGCCGGAAGAACACCGTCGATGAGACGGCCTACACAGTCGACCAGAAGACAGGCCGGAATCTCGCCGCCGGTCAGAACATAGTTTCCGACCGAAAGCTCTTCGTCTACGATTTCTTCCAGAATTCTCTCGTCGATTCCCTCATAATGGCCGCAAAGGAGAACCAGATGCTCATAGGTAGCAAGCGTTTTGGCCTTTTGCTGTGTCAGCACCTTGCCTTGAGGTGAGAGATAGATAACATGGGGCTTAGCTTCTGCGGCGGTTGCAAGAATGGATTCATAGCATCGGTAAATCGGCGGTGCGGCCATCAGCATTCCCATGCCGCCGCCATACGGCGTATCGTCGACGCGGTGATGCTTATCCTCGGAATAGTCGCGGATATTGTGCGTTCGGATATCGAGCAGACCGGCCTTGCGAGCTCGTCCGAGGATGCTTTCGGACAGCACGCCCTCAATCATTGCCGGAAAGAGCGTCATAATGTCAATTCTCATCAAACATACCTCGAATCGGAGCCAAAACAATACCGGTAGTCAGATCAATCGACTTGACAAATTCCTTAACCGCCGGGACAAGAACCATGCCACGCTCGGTTTGGATTTCATAAAGATCACCGGCTCCGCCTTGGATCACATCGTGAAGCGTGCCGTAGGTATGTCCGTCATGATAATCGGTAACGGGCAGGCCCTTCAGATCGTCGATCAGAAAAGCCCCCTCAGCAAGCGGGATATCGTCGCGGTCGGCAAAAATCAGGGTATTCTTCATCGCCTCGGCAGCATCAAAGGTGTCGATGCCCTCCAAGGTCAGCAGAACGTGATATTTTTGCACCGATCCCTTGAGAATGATCAGCTTCTGATATGGCTCGCCATGATGCTTCGGCGAAAGATAGACTTGCTTCATCTGCGCCAATACTTGGGGGGTATCGCACCATGGTTCGACCTTAACGGTACCGTGTACACCATGTGTATTGATGATTTTACCGATTTCAATATATTTTCGCATACGCTGTCTCCTGTGGCCGCGATCCGATTTCCATGATATTCCTTCTTAATATTTTACCACTCGGCGCGCCGATAACTATGAACATACTGTAAACATTTTGGCCATAGCCGCGGCAACGGTCGAAAATACGTGGTTTTTCAGCGAAAAAATCGCCCTACACAGGAGGTGTGGGACGATTTTTTTGTTATTTGAGGACAGCGGCAAGCGCATCATAGAGCCCCTTGACAGGCTCAATGCGGATAGAAAACTGCTGGGGATTCAGCTTGCCCTCGCCGATATTGCGGTAAGGCACCAGAATCCGCGAAAAGCCGAGACGCTCGGCTTCACGCACGCGCTGCTCGACCGAGCCGACGGCGCGGCATTCTCCCGAAAGACCGATTTCCCCGATGGCTAACAGATCGTCGGGCAGAGGCTTGTCCTTCATACAGGAGATGAGGGCCAACGCCGCCGGCAGATCGGCCGCCGGATCGTCGAGGCGGAGACCGCCGATGACATTCATATACGTATCGCAGGAGGAGAAGCGCAGGCCGAGGCGTTTCTCCAAAACCGCGAGCAACAGACAAAGACGATTCGTATCCAGGCCGTTGGCGGTTCGCCGCGGAGAGGGAAAAACAGTATTGGTTACCAGCGCCTGAATTTCGGCAATGATCGGGCGGGTGCCCTCCATGACACAGACAGCGCAGTTACCCGAAACATTTTGGGGACGTCCTGCCAGTAGTGCCTCGGATGGGTTTGGTACCTCGGCCAGTCCCTTGGCTGTCATTTCAAAGACACCGATTTCATTGGTGGAGCCAAAGCGGTTTTTGATCGCACGGACAATGCGATAGGTGTTTTCACGTTCGCCTTCAAAGTGCAGAACGGCATCGACCATGTGTTCCAGTACCTTAGGGCCGGCGATGGCACCCTCTTTGTTGACATGACCGACAAGAATGACCGAGATTCCCTCATTTTTGGCTAAGGCAATCAGGCGTCCGGCTGCCTCCTTGACCTGCGTGACACTGCCGGGAGCCGAGGATGAGGCTTCACCGTAAATGGTTTGTACCGAATCGGCAATGACAACATCGGGCTTTCGTTTGGAAACTTCTTCTAAAATGCGTTCCAGATTGGTTTCGGTCTGAACATAGAGCTCGCCCTCCTCAACACCGAGACGGCGGGCACGCATTTTCAGCTGTCCCGGCGATTCTTCGCCGGACACATACAGGATGGTTTGGCCAAGAGAAGCCAACTTGCCGCCAATCTGCATCAGCAGGGTGGACTTGCCGATACCGGGCTCACCCGAAAGCAGAACAACCGAGCCGCTGACTAAGCCGCCGCCGAGGACGCGGTCCATTTCACCGTATCCGCAGGAGACACGCATATAGACCGGCATCTCAAGCTCATGCAGCCGCACGGCGGGAGCCGATTTGCCGCTGTATGGCTGGTGAGGCGCTTTCGCCGACTTTTTTTCGTCGGTGATGATCTGCTCCTCCATTGTGTTCCAAGCATTGCAGGAGGGACAGCGACCAAGCCACTTGGCCGAACGGTACTCGCAGGCTGAGCAAACATAGAGGGTTTTGGTTTTCATAATAACTCCTGTATCATAAACGTCGTGTAGAATCGGTTGGTTATTCGGCTTCGGCAGAAGCCGTATGCCAGGACGCATACGAGGTGGCTAAGAGGACGGCTAATTTGGTTCGATAGACCGGATCCTCAAGCAAAAGCGCCTCGTCGGGATTGGACAAAAAGCCGCATTCAATCAAAACAGCAGGGGAATGGATGCGGTGAAGGAGGTAGATCGCGGAGGTGGCAGGCTTGATGGCGCGATTGTTATCGGGCTGCAGAGAGGCTTGCACCGCAGACTGAATGGTTTCGGCCAGGATTTGGCCGGAGGGATGATGGGTGGAATAATAGACCTGCAGACCGCGGTAGCGGCTTTGGGGGAATTTATTCATGTGAATACTGAGAAACGGTACACCGGGGTTGGCTTCGGCAATAGCCAGACGGCCGCGGAGATCCTGCATTTTTCGTGAGGATGCTGCCTCGGAGGTGAGCGAAATATCGCTGTCGCGGGTGAGGATAACATCGTAACCGAGAAGATGAAGGAGTTCGGCCACCGATAATGTTGTCTCAAGATTCAGCGTTTTTTCGGCCGTTCCGGTCACCGAAACGGCGCCGCCGTCAAAGCCACCATGTCCGGCGTCTAAAATCAAAGTACGTCGTTCTCCGTCGGCAAGAACGGCATCGGCATCGCGAAAATAACGCAGATAGAGCTGATGTAAAAGCGAGGCGGTCACAATCAGCAGTAGCGCAATAAGACAATAGAGGAAAAGACTGCCGTTTCGTTTTTCGGTATGCATGGTATCCCCCGAGTATGGAAAATTGTCGCAAGCGACTCGTTCCATTCTATGCGGCAGATCAAGAATTATGCACGCGGCTCCGTTTCGTTCGGGTGCGGCTCGGTGTGTGCGGTGTCAGGCGGTATCGTTTTGCGACGCGACGCACGGGCACCAGCGGACGGCAAGCGTCTGCGACGGAAGCGAACGAGCAGAACAAAGACGATCAGAAGAAAGCCAACGGCCACAGCGATCGTTACCAGCAGCAGGAAGAGCGTAAATAGCGGTGCTATAGTCTTGGTTTTTCCCAGCGTTATCGTTTTGACATCCAAATACTGATCCTCCGCCCCCGAGCCGGTGCGCGTCCAAAGACGGAGCTTAGCGGATGATAGTGCCATACTTTCTAACTCATTCAGCGGAAAGGTGATCGTCAACCACTCGTTGGTGTCTACCGTTGCTTCGGCATTCCAAACGATTTCGTGTCCGTTTTGATTTCCGATGAAAAGAAGGCGCAGATCGGCGGTTTTGCTTTTGGAAACAACACGAACCGTCAGTGTCAGCGAATCGGCATGGCCGAGTCGCGTCAGATCCGGGACGGTGGCTCCGATTCCCATGTGCTCAAAGGAGGATACCCGCAACAGCGCGGCACGCAAGAAGGTGGCATCTTCTTCTTCGCAGAGCTCAAGATACTCGGTATTATCGGTAGGATAGAAGTCATAGAGGCTTTTACTGAAGTCGTAGAGCACTTCGATGGTTTCTTTGGACGTCAGTATCGTGGGTTTGATGGGAGAGACGGTGATTTCGACACGGTGTGATGCGAAATCCTCGGGACTGATCGTGTTTTCGGGAAGTAATGACAGGTAAGGAGTGATAAGATCGGTGTTATTCTCACGGTCAACCGCTTTGAACACGGCATGAATGGCCTTCGGTGTTGAGGGCTCTAACAAAAGATCGGAGGAGGCATAGAGACCGTAATACAGCGAGGATTCCGCGGCGTGATCGACATGACGATGCCAGATCAGTGCCTCAACCGTGTCATGCTGCAAGGCAATTTTGTAGGCGTAGAGATAGGCCGCGGCTTGAAGCCGTTCATTTGCGGTTCCGCTCTCACCGCTAACGCCGAATTCGCTTAGCAGAAGCGGACGCACAGTGCCTTGATAGCGGTACGGATCGGCTTGGAGACATTCGATCAGCACCGAAAGATTTTTCATGGTAATATACGAGGCATCGGGCTTATCCAGGGCGGCAGGATCATTCCAAAAATCGGTTTGGGTAAGGACCGAAGGGTAGGGGTTGACCGCGATGCCGAAGGGAAGATCCGAACAGCGCGTTACAACCGCCGTTAAGAAGTCATAGGCGCAGAACAGATACGGCTTTTCATTTTCTTGGGTAATGTGATAGCGGTTTGAGAGTGGGACAAAAACACGGGCATTGGCATAGGCGCTTCGCACGGCCGTGTCGGCAATGCGCAAAAACGTGGCATAAGCCGCAGCATAATCGTCGAGACGGGGAATACCGGCGCTGTTGCGATCTCCCTCCTCATTGGCTTCATAACCGAGGATAAAGCTGCCGCAGAAGCCGTTGGCAGACGTGGGATCGGAATAGCGGGAGGCCAAAAAGTGAAGCATGGCCGCATAGCGAAGTACCCCCTCGCGTGTGGAAACATTGGGGGCAAACAACGTGCCGCTGTTGCCCACCGCCGCATCATAGTATAAATCGGAAGAGGCCGTGGTATCAAAGGCTAACAAGCAGTTCAGATAAATGTGAATTCCGGCGTCGGAAAGCGAACGAATACGGTAATCCAATGCCGAAACTGCGGTACTGTTGACATAGTATTTGTTCCCGCCGTAGAGAAAGGTGATTGCCTTTTCCTCGGAATAGGCGATCAGCTCGTTGAAAAAAACCGTGACAGTTGTATGCTTGACACCGAGTAGTTGTGCGTCGGTAAGGAGCTGAACTTGCAGACCTTTCTTTGAGGTCATGGCAGGATAAGACTGTGTATGGGGGGCAAAATCCGCGAAATTGGAGAGATAGACGGCAGGAGAAATGACCTGATATTCGCCGACCTCATCGACTAAAGCCAGCCGATAGCCGTAAAGAGCCAGCGAGGCATCCGAGACATCGTAAGGCAGCGTAAAGCGAATCGATCGCTTGTCGGCATCGGTAATGGCGATAGGAGTCAGTGTTTCGATCGACTCATTTTCAGGAGAGACACGGAAGAGGTAGACCGCGCGGTTACCCTCGATAAAGCCGGGTGCCAGGGTGGCCTCGGCAATTAATTCGCTTCCGTCCTCAGACAGATAAACGCGGTTCAGCTCGGTGACATCTCCTTCGGCGGCAAAAACCACTCCGAACAAAGAGACGGCACATAAGAGCAGTATCGGCAGTAGGATGAGGCGTTTCATGCGACCCTCCGAAAAAAGAATAGAGAAAAAGCGGAGCGAAAGGAATGTCCTCGCTCCGCTTGTCATGTGATTACTGTGCCGCGTCAATGATAGCGGTGAAGTCCGAGGCGACAAGGGAAGCGCCGCCGATCAGTCCGCCGTCAACATTGACCTTGGCCAAAAGCTCGGCCGCATTGCTCGGCTTCATCGAGCCGCCGTACTGAATGGTAACGCTCTCGGCAACCTCAGTACCATACTTTTCGGCCACAACCGAACGAATCACGGCGCAAACCTCCTCGGCCTGCTCTGCGGTGGCGGTTCTGCCGGTGCCGATTGCCCAAACCGGCTCATAGGCGATGATGACCTTGCTCATGTCCTCGGCAGAAACATCGAGCAGGGCAATTTTTGTCTGCATCGAAACCACCTCGGTGGTGATGCCGCGATCACGCTCATCAAGAAGCTCACCTACGCAAAGGATAGGGGTAAGATCAGCGGCAAGTGCAGCCTTGAGGCGGAGATTGACGGTGGCATCGGTTTCGCCGAAGTACTGTCTTCTTTCGCTGTGGCCGATGACAACGTACTCGGCACCGCATTCCTTCAGCATATCGGCCGAAATTTCACCGGTAAAGGCGCCCTTCTTTTCAAAGTGGACATTCTGTGCGCCAACCTTGATATTGGTGCCGGCGGTAAGCGTAACGGCGGTCATCAGATCAACAAAGGGGACACAAACCACAATGTCACAGCCGTTCTTGCCTTTGACCATCGGAATCAGTCCGGAAAGGAGCTTGGCCGTTTCGGAGGGGGTCATATTCATTTTCCAGTTGCCGGCGATGACAGCTTTTCTAACATTTTTATTCATGGGAGAACCTCAAAATAATCCTTTCGTGATAAAGTGGGGAAGCGCGGGTGTTACCCCGCGCTGTCATGAGCAAATTAGTTTTTATCCTGCAGGCAGGCGATACCGGGAAGCTCAAGGCCTTCCAAGAATTCGAGCGATGCGCCGCCGCCGGTGGAGATGTGCGTCATCTTTTCGGCAAAACCGAGCTTCTCAATGGCAGCAGCCGAGTCTCCGCCGCCGATGATCGAAATGGCATTGCTTTGAGCGACTGCCGTTGCGACACCGCAGGTACCATCTGCGAACTTTTCCCATTCCGAAACACCCATCGGGCCGTTCCAAACCACCGTGCCGGCACCCTTGATGGCATAACCAAAGAGAATGACCGAGGCAGGGCCGATATCAAGACCCATATAACCATCGGGAATATCCGCCGAGTCGACAAAGATGTCGTGGCAATCGGGATCATACTTGTCACCGACGTGGTTATCCACGGGGAGAAGAACCTTGACACCCTTGGCAGCGGCCTTGGCAAGAAGCTCGTTCGCCAGATCCAGCTTATCCTCCTCGAACAGCGAGGTACCGATCTTATGGCCACGTGCCTTATTAAAGGTGTAAGCCATCGCACCGCCGATGATGAGGGTGTCGACCTTTTCCAAGAGGTTATTGATAACGCCGATCTTGTCCGAAACCTTGGCACCGCCGAGGATGGCAACAAACGGGCGCTTGGGATTGGAGAGCGCGCCGCCCATGATCGAGATTTCCTTCTGAATCAGGTAACCGCAAACGGCAGGGAGGTAGTCGGCAACACCGGCGGTCGAAGCGTGGGCACGGTGGGCGGTACCGAATGCGTCGTTCACGTAAATTTCGGCAAGAGCAGCCAGCTTCTTGGCAAATTCGGGATCGTTCTTTTCTTCCTCAGCATGGAAACGAACGTTTTCCAGCAACAGGACCTCACCGGCCTTCAGCGCGGCAGCCTTAGCGGCAGCATCAGCGCCGACAACATCGGAGGCCATGATGACAGTCTGGCCGAGCATCTCGGAAAGCTTATCGGCAACCGGCTTGAGCGAAAGCTTGGTGATGTCGCCCTTTGCCTTTTCCAATGCGGCAGCCTTGGCGGCCTCCTGCTCCTCGGCGGGAAGTGCTTCAATTTTCTTTTTCTCTTTTTTATCGAGCTTCAGCTCAGCATTCAGCACATTGTGGGGACGACCCATGTGTGAGCAGAGAATAACGGCTGCGCCGTTTGCCACAAGATATTTGATCGTGGGGAGTGCACCGACAATACGCTTATCGTCGGTAATGACCCCGTTTGCCATGGGAACGTTGAAGTCGCATCTGACAAGAACCTTCTTGCCGGAAACCGCAATGTCTTCGATGGTTTTCTTGTTGTACATCGTTTGTCCTCCGATTCGCCGTTCAAGGCGATCTATCTATTAAAATATTAAATGATTGACAATGAGTGATTCATAACCAAATCTTTGGCGCAAAAAACTCACAAACTATATCATACCATATTTTTAGGGGGTTGGCAAGATAAAAAACGAAAAAAATGTGAGTTTTTCTCATTTTTGGAATTTTTGACAGGGATAAAACACAAAGTTACGCGCGATTCGTCACAGAAATGCAAAATCCGGTGTTAAAAACGGGTTTCGGTCCGACAGCAAGGGCACTTGGGATAGTCGATGTCATAGCGGTGACCGCAAACCGGGCAGGTAATTTGGGCAATGCCCGTGTCAGCGTCGGAGTGTGTTTCTTCCTCATCCTCTTCCGCTATGTAAAACTCACAGCGCCGACAATCCTCGCAGAGAAAAATGTTCAGCGTGATGGCGCCGGCGAGCAGGTGAGGAAGATCACCGAGCAGCCAGCCTTGCTTGCCGAGCTGTATACGTTCGCGACGCCAGAAGCGAACCGTACCGCCACAGCGTAAGCAGACATCCTTCGGAATCATAGGGCGTTCCTTTCTGTAGGACGATAGTATGCCACACGGTCGTGGCCGCTATAGTCTTTTGTTACCGTGCATCCCATCGAACGGAGAGAATCGCCTTGATCATAGCCGATTTCCATCAACAGAAAGCCGTCGTTTTTCAAATTTTTGGGATAAGCAGTTAGCAGAATGCGATAAAAGGAAAGACCGTCTTCGCCGCCATCCAGCGCCATATGCGGCTCGCGGCGCACACCGGAATCCAGCGTATCGATGACAGCTGTCGCAATATACGGTGGGTTACTGACAATCGCGTCATAGCGCACCTCTGCAAGTGCCGTTCCGCTCAGAACATCGGCATGTCGGAAATCGATGCGGTCGGCCACACCGTTTCGAACGGCATTTTGCTGTGCCAATCGTAAAGCATCCTCTGACAGATCAATGGCGATGGCCGTTAAGTCCGGTCGGTGTGCCAGCACCGAGATGGCGATGCATCCGCTTCCGGTACAAAGGTCGGCAAAGATGCCGCCATGGGGAAGCGAGGTAATCAGCTTTTCAACAAGATGCTCGGTTTCGGGGCGGGGAATCAGACAGGCAGGAGAGACGGTATAGACTTCATCATAGAAATACCATTCGCCGAGTACATAGGCAAGAGGCTCACCTTCTGCGATTTTCCGATAGGCCTCAGCATAGTCATCGGGATCGGGAAAACGCTTGCGAAGAAGCTGCTCGTCGCGGTAGGATAGTGCTTCGCTCATTCGGAGGCCTTGTCGGTGTCCGCGGAAACAGACGGCTCGCTTGCCGCCTGAGAACAGGACTCGGGTTCGGACGCAGACTCGGTCTCGGTTTCGCTATTCTCATCGGATACCGCATCGTGGGGATCCTCATATCGGTAATCCGGGAAGACATCGGGCAGCGCTGTTTTGAGCGCAATGATGGCGATCTCAATCTGACTGTCATCGGGTTCGCGTGTGGTAATGCGCTGCATAAACAGACCGGGCGCCGAAAGAATCCGTGTCAGGAAGTTATCGTGCTTGCCGGCAAACATGATAAATTCAAAACCGATACCGACAATTAGCGGCAGGATAAGAATCTTGGTGAGCATCCGAAGGAGCATATTATCCCAGGTGACAAAGGGCAGGGAATTGACCAAAATGCTGATGATCAGAATCACAAAGATAAAGCTGGTGCCGCAACGGGGATGGAATCGACGGTGCTTCTTCACGTTTTCCACCGTCAGCTCTTCACCGCTCTCATAGCAGAAGATCGACTTATGCTCGGCTCCATGATATTCAAAGGTGCGGCGGATGTCCTTCATCAGCGAAACAAGCATCAGATAGGCCACAAAGATGATAATTTTGATGACGCCCTCGATCAGGTTCATGAAAATGCCAAGGCTTCGTCCGGCCAGCCATTCAATACCCTTGGCAATATACGAGGGCAACAGGAAAAAGAGACCGATTGCCAGCGCAATGCCGAGGAACATGCTGATACCCATAATAACCGACATCAGCTTTTCGCCAAAGGTGTTGGTCAGCCATTTTTCAAACTTAGTTTCGGGCTCGGCTTCCTCGAGACCGTATTGCTCGGCCGAGATACTGAGCGTCTTGAAATTCAAGACCATCGATTCGACAAAGCCGACAATACCTCGCAGAATCGGCAGGCGTAGGATTTTGTGCTTACTGCGAATGGAGGTGAAGCGTTGCTTGGTTAGGCTGACCGTGCCGTCCTCGCGACGCACCGCGATGGCATACTCCTCCTTGCCCTTCATCATAATGCCTTCCAGCACGGCCTGTCCGCCAACCGTGCCGAGACGGCAATTTTTTTCTGCTTGTTTACTCATGATCGATAGATTCCGTTTCTTATTTATGTGAGAGCTGCTTTCGGCTCTCACGTTATAATCCTATTTATTATAGCAGATTATTTCCGAAAAATATATAACAAATTGTTAATTTCAATCGCTTTTCGCGAAAAATGTCCCTTGCGGCGCTGAAATGTTGAAAATCTGCGCTTTCTTTAAAAGTTTTTTGAAATACCGATTGACAAAGCGAGGAAAGTGTGATAGGATTATCACGATAGAGGCGCGAAACGTATGAGTAAGGCAGTCGAGATCCGGCCGATCGATGACGCTGTCAGAAAGGACGCTTCGCCGAAATCCGCATTTGCCGAGACTGCGGGTTGGGCATAGCGATAAGATCGCTATGACTGTCACATAGGCTTATGTGGAGTGCTGTCGCTTTTCAATTTATCTTGGAATGTGTACGGCTCCGTCCTCTGTCGGAAGTCGTCATTTTTATTTATAAGGAGTTTGTTATGAAACACTTCATTCGCACACTCGCACTTCTTCTCGTGAGCGTAATGCTCGTCTGTGGCTTTGCTGCCTGCTCGGCCGAGGACGGCTCTGCCGATCTGGAAAAGGTTAAGGCAGCCGGTGTTCTCAAGGTCGGTATGGAATGCAACTATGCGCCCTACAACTGGGCACAGACAAACGAAACCGATACCACCGTTAAGGTGCAGGACGGTATGTATGCCGATGGTTACGATGTTCAGATCGCCAAGAAGATTGCCGACGCACTCGGTGTCACGCTCGTGATCAAGCCGATGGAATGGGATGGTCTGATTCCCGCGCTGGAATCGGGTGAGATCGATATGGTTATCGCCGGTATGTCTCCCACCGAGGAAAGAAAGCTTTCCATCGACTTCTCCAACACCTATTTTGACAGCAATCTCGTCATGGTTGTGAAGAAGGATTCCTCCTATGCTACAGCAACCAAGATTGCCGATTTCAAGGATGCCAAGATCACCGGTCAGCTCAACACCTTCCACTATGCTGTTATCGATCAGATCGAGGGCGTCAAGAAGCAGACCGCGCTTGCTGACTTTGCCGCGTTGACCCAGGCGCTTGCCTCGGACACGATCGACGGCTATGTTTGTGAAAAGCCCGGTGCGATTTCTGCCGTTGCGGCTAACCCCGACTTTGCCTTTGTTGAATTCCCCGAAGGCAGCGGCTTTACCTGCGATCCTGCCGAATCCTCGATTTCGGTCGGTGTCAGAAAGAACAGCTCGCTGACAGCCGAGATCAATAAGGTTCTTGCCGGTCTGACGACCGCCGACAAGGAGGCTATGATGGACGCCGCTATCGCTCGTCAGCCGGTCAACGAGGAATAAGACGAGACAACCGGTTTAAGGGATATAGCGAAGTATTATGAGCTTTTTTGACTGGGTGCTCCGCCTGCTGAAGGAGTATTGGTCTCTGTTTTTGCAGGGCGCGGGCTATACCGTTATTATGGCAATCGTCGGAACGGTGGTCGGTTTTATCATCGGTCTTCTGATTGCGATTGTCCGTACGGTTCCGATTCGTTCGGGAGATCATCCTCTCAAGCGAGGATTTCTTCATACCGTTAACGCGATTCTGACGGCGTATGTGGAGATCATTCGCGGCACGCCGATGCTGGTGCAGGCCTTGATCTTCCATTACAGCTTGTTCTCCAAGATCGGTGTTCCGCCGCTTCTCTCGGCCATCATTATCATTTCGGTCAATACCGGTGCCTATATGGCAGAAATCGTGCGCGGCGGCATCATTTCGATTGATAAAGGGCAGTTTGAAGGGGCCGAGGCCATCGGCATGACGCATTTTCAAACAATGTTTCATGTTGTTCTGCCGCAGGCTGTTCGCAATATTATGCCCTCTATCGGTAACGAATTTGTTGTCAATATCAAGGATAGCTCGGTGCTGAGCGTTATTTCGATTACCGAATTGATGTTTATGGCCAAGAGTGCCGGCGGTACATACGTTCAGTTTGTGCCGGCCTATGTGATTTGTGCGGTCATTTACTTTATTTTGACCTTTACCGTTACCAGAATTCTTCGCTATGTGGAGAAAAAGATGGACGGTGACGATTCGTATGTGATCTGCGGCTCGCAGAGCGACTACAAATCGATGATCAAGGTCAAGGGAAAGGAGAAGAACAAATGACGGTTCTTGAAGTATCGCATTTGAAAAAGAACTTCGGACAGAATGAGGTTCTTCACGATATCTCCTTTTCGGTCGAGCAGGGGGATGTGATCAGCGTGATCGGCGCTTCCGGCTCGGGTAAGAGCACCATGCTTCGGTGCATGAATCTTCTTGAAAAGCCGACGGATGGGCTCATTACCTTCCACGGTAAGAATATTGCTGACGGTTCGCAAAAGCTGACCGACTATCGTGCTAAGGTTACGATGGTCTTTCAGAGCTTCAACCTGTTTAATAACATGACTGTCCTCGGGAACTGTACGATTGGAACGCGAAAGGTTCTTGGCCTTTCGAAGCAGGAGTCCGAGGAGCGAGCCATGAAATACTTGGCTAAGGTTGGTATGGATGCCTATATCAATGCCAAGCCCCGTCAGCTTTCGGGCGGTCAGAAGCAGCGTGTGGCCATTGCCCGCGCACTTTGTA
>SVSA01000101.1 GCA_015064545.1 Oscillospiraceae bacterium
ATCGAGGCCGAAGCGTTCGCCGAGCGTCTCCTTGGCGGCGGGAATCGAGGCCGCTGTCTTCATGATCTCCACGATCTCATCAATGTTATCGATGGCAATCTTATAGCCCTCCAGAATATGAGCGCGGGCCTTGGCCTTGGCCAAATCGTAGATGGTGCGGTTGCGGATGACGCTCTCCTGATGCGCAATATACGCGTCGAGGATCTGCGGCAGCGAAAGAACCTTCGGCTCGCCTCCCACAATCGCCAGCATATTGATCGAGCAGGTATCCTGCAGCTGCGAATACTTGTAGAGCTGGTTGAGAAGGATCTGACCGTTGGCATCGCGGCGATAATCGATCACGATCTTGATACCGTCCATGTTCGAGAAGTCGCGAATGTCGGTGATGCCCTCAATGCGCTTATTTTTCACCAGATCGGCAATGGCCTCGATCAGCATGCTCTTGTTGACCATATAGGGCAGCTCGGTGATGATGATCTGGCGCTTTTCCTCATTGATTTCGGCCTTCGCGCGAAGCATGACACGGCCGCGGCCGGTGGTATAGGCCTCCAAAATGCCGTTGACACCGTAAACCGTACCGCGCGTCGGGAAATCGGGGCCCTTGATGTATTCCATCAGCTCGGGCACCGTACAGTCGGGATGCTCCATGCGGTAAACCGTGGCATCGATCGTCTCGCCCATATTGTGCGGCGGGATGTTCGTGGCCATACCGACGGCGATACCGACGGCACCGTTGACCAGCAGATTCGGGAACCGCGCCGGAAGCACCGAGGGCTCATCGAGCGTGTTATCAAAGTTGCGGTCCATCTTGACCACATTCTTGCCGAGGTCGCGCATCATTTCGTCCGACAGCTTGGCTAGACGTGCCTCGGTATAACGGTAGGCGGCAGGCGGGTCGCCGTCGATCGAACCGAAGTTACCCTTACTGTCGATCAGAGGATAGCGGTAAGAGAAATCCTGCGCCATACGCACCATCGTGCCGTAAACCGACGAGTCACCGTGGGGATGATAGTTACCCAACACAGTACCAACCGTCTTGGCCGACTTGACAAAGGCCGAATCGTGCGTCCAATGCTCCTCATGCATCGCGTACAGGATGCGGCGCTGACCGGGCTTCATGCCGTCGCGGACATCGGGCAGCGCACGCGAGATAATAACACTCATCGAATATTGAATAAAGGAGTTTTTGACCTCTTTTTCCATTTCAATATCGACAATCTTCTGATCGGCATATTCGTAATTTTTGGTTTTATCTAATTTGCTCATAATTGTTCCTTTCCGGAGACACCCGAAAACAGGCAGTCTCTGTCAAGATTTCCTTCTTCTAAACGGTCTGTTTTGTCTGTGAAACGGTATCGTTTTCCACATTTCCACCGAGTTTTCCACAGGAAAAACCGAGGAATTTCAGGATTATACCGGCCTTTTCCGTTGTTTTCCACCGGCTTTTGCCGAATTGTGGAAAACCGGATTGCTTTTCCTCTTTTATGCGAACCGCACCGCGATGGCAATGCCTTTGGGCTTATACGTCCAGATTCTCCGCGTACCGCGCGTTCTTCTCAATAAACTCGCGGCGCGGCTCCACGGCATCGCCCATGAGAAGCGAGAACATGGCATCGCAGGCCATCGCATCCTCCATCGTAACACGGAGAATGGTACGAACCTTAGGATCCATCGTGGTTTCGCAGAGCTGATCGGCATCCATTTCACCAAGACCCTTGTTACGGTCGACGCGGATGTTGTTACCGCCGCCGAGCTTGGCAATACAGAGATCGCGCTCCTCGTCCGAGAAGGCGTACAGCTCCTCGCCCTTGCCGCTCTTGCGGTAGATGCGGTACAGCGGCGGCTGTGCCAGATAGACATGGCCGTCCTCGATCAGCTTCCGCATATGACGGAAGAAGAAGGTCAGGAGCAGGATGCGGATATGCGAGCCGTCGACGTCGGCATCGGCCATAATAATAATCTTGCCATAGCGAAGCTTTTCAATGTTGAATTCCTCACCAATGCCGCAACCCAGCGCCTGAATGATCGGAATCAGCGACAGATTGGAATATACCTTGTCGCGGCGTGTTTTTTCGACGTTCAAGACCTTACCGCGCAGGGGCAGGATTGCCTGGAAGCGCGGATCGCGTCCCATCTTGGCTGAGCCGCCTGCCGAGTCACCCTCCACAAGGAAGAGCTCGGTCAGCTCGGGACGGTGATCCTGACAGTCGGCCAGCTTGCCGGGCAGCGACGAGCCCTTGTCCAGCACGCTCTTGCGTACTGATTCACGGGCCTTGCGTGCCGCCTCACGGGCGTGTGCGGCGGTTGTGGCCTTGTCGAGAATCTCCTTGATCACAGCGGGATGCTCTTCGAAGTATTCGGCAAGCTTGCTCAGCACCATCGTGCGAACGAAGGAACGCATCTCGGAATTGCCGAGCTTACCCTTGGTCTGTCCCTCGAACTGGGCATCCTTGAGCTTAACCGAAATGATGACGGTCAAGCCCTCACGGACATCCTCACCGGTGAGCTTGTCATCGCCCTTGAGGAAATTGTGACGGCGGCCGAAATCGTTGATGACATCGGTGAGTGCCGCCTTGAAGCCGGCCTCGTGCGTACCGCCCTCCGGCGTGATGATGTTGTTGGCAAAGCTGACGATGGTTTCATCGTAGCGATCCGTATACTGCAGGGCAACCTCAGCGGTGTAGAAGTCCTTCTGGCTCTTCATATAGATAACCTCAGGACCGGTAACATTGCAATGCTTCTGCTTGTTCAGATGCTCGACAAAGGAGCGAATACCGCCCTCATAGTGAAGAACATCCTCGCGAAGCTCCTCCTCGCGCTCGTCGCGCATGACGATGCGTACACCGGGATTCAGGAAGGCCTGCTCACGCATACGGTTGAGAAGGGTATCGTAATCGAAATGTGTCTCCTCAAAAATGTCGGGATCGGGCAGGAAACGGACATAGAGACCGCGGCCTCCGGTTTTGCCGAGCAGAGTAAAGGGCTTGTCGGTCTTACCGCGGCAGAAGGAACCGGTGTAGGTTTCCCCATTGTAGGTGTCCTCATAGGACAGCCATGTCGACAGCGCGTTGACAACCGAAGCACCAACGCCGTGCAAACCGCCCGAAATATTGTATCCGCCGCCGCCGAACTTACCGCCGGCGTGGAGAATGGTAAAGACCACCTCAGGCGTCGGAATCCCCATCTTGTGATGGATGGCCGTCGGGATGCCGCGTCCGTTGTCGCGGACCGAGCAGCTGCCGTCGCTGTGCAGGGTGATCACAATGTCCGTGCATTCGCCCGCCAGCGCCTCGTCGATACTGTTGTCGACAATTTCGTATACAAGATGGTGTAACCCGCGAATCGAGGTCGTGCCGATGTACATACCGGGACGCTTTCTGACCGCCTCAAGGCCCTCCAATACTTGTATTTGGTTTTCATCGTAGGTCTGTGTCATAGCCTTTTCCTTTCTGGAGATGCGCCAAAGAGCTCTGCCCTTTGGAAACCCGCTAAAAAACTTCTTGAAAGAAGCTTTTAAGAATTTCAAGAATTTTGATAAGCGGAAAAACCGGTTTTCCGCAGGATATCACGATTGCTTATCCGTCAAAATCCGTGATTATAACGCGATAAGTTTTTGAATATCACACCCTCTTTGTATGAGGGATGGTGTGAAGAGCACTTCCTCAGCGGGAAGCTTTTCCTTTATGTATTTCTTTAATGTACTTCGTTTTGCCGATCGAAATAGGCTTGATAAAAATATTCGGATAGTGCCTTCCGGCGTAATACACCCTCAAGACAACTCAAAAAGATCTCAACCAACAACATGATCATATAAATCAAGCGAAAGCGATCAAAAACAATAACTTCCCACAGGCCGAGCGGCAAAAACAGGATCAGAAATTGTGCAACAGGAATCAGAATCCGACACATCCGTGTTTTTTTCTCGGCATAACGATCGGCCTCGTCGTGATAAAATTCGGGAAAGCAAATACCGTTATAGGAATAATCGCTGTAGCTGCCCGTTTCACGCTTATTTCGATGTAGGACAAATTGGCGGATGTCTTTTTTTAAGGTCAAATCGGTTTTTGATCTGTCCATCGATAACTCCTTTCGGGAAGTGAGGTACAAAAAAACAAGACATACTTTTTTCCCGGATATTTCGCAGCGTTTGGGAAACTGCTTTACGCCAACCTTCCGAGAAGCGACTGGGTTGAGATCTGCGAAAAGTAGATTTTTCCGTCCTCGGTAAGGAGGAAGGATTTCGGTACTTCTTCAAAGAGCGCCTCGGTTTGTCCCATGCGATCGGCTTTTTTGAGGAAGGCCTTGGTATCGGGCGAAACCGTAGCGGTATCCATATCGAAGATGCCGATGATTTCTTTCAAGCGCAGATTTTTGTTGTTACCGGCATGGAGGAACATAGAGAAATTCCTTTTTTATTTTTTTATTGACTCATATCGCCGCAGCGGCTGAACGCTACGCGGTGAAGGTTTGCCGAAGCCTCGGCGTAAGAGGCCTCACTGTCTTGCCAAAACCGCCGCAGCGGCCGAGCGCCAGGCGGCTCAGGTCTGCCGATGCCTCGGCGTAAGAGGCCTCACCGTCTTGCCAAAACCGGCGAGCCGGAGGCGAGACGTAGAGCTTCTTCTTTTTGATTCTAAAACTTTTTCTTCGAAGAAGAAGAAAAAGTTTTAGCGCGCTTTCTTTCGTTCTTTCTTTGCGCGGGCAAAGAAAGGACAAAAAAGAAAACTGAGCTAATTCATTCTTTTGAGGTAACTTTGAAATCCGATTTATTTTGATCTTAGCCATCCCATTAAAATTTTTACTTCTTCTTTTCCAACACAAACAAATTAGAATTACGTAAGTGTTTTTTTTCGCGTCTTTCTTGGACGCCCAAGAAAGACGCCCAAAGAAGGGCGCTAAAACTTTTTCTTCTTCTTCGAAGAAAAAGTTTTAGAATCAAAAAGAAGAAGCTTTACGCCTCGCCTGCGCGCATTTAGCGCGCGGTCGGCTCGGCGGTTTTGGCGAAGAAGAG
>SVSA01000102.1 GCA_015064545.1 Oscillospiraceae bacterium
ATGCGTTCAATATCGGCATCTCCGTTGCGGAGCGCCTCGATCGCGGCAAACTGACTGGTCGTCGGTGCGCACATAATCGCATATTGATGAAGCTTCAGCATTTGCTTTGTGATCGGTGCCGGCGCCGCCGTATAGCCCATACGCCAGCCCGTCATAGCATAAGCCTTTGAGAATCCGTTCACCACAACAGTACGCTCGCGCATACCGGGCAGTGAAGCAATGGAGGTGTGCTGCTGATTGCCGTAGGTCATCTCGGCATAGATTTCGTCCGACAGCACCAAAATATCGGTGCCGCGTAACACCTCGGCGATGCCCTCCAGCTCTTCGCGCGTCATAATCGCACCGGTCGGATTATTGGGAAAAGGCATAACCAAGAGCTTGGTCTTAGGGGTGATTGCGGCTTTCAGCTTTTCGGGTGTCAGCTTAAATGCGTCCTTTTCCTCGGTCACCACCGTCACAGGAACGCCGTCTGCCATTTTACAAAGCGGTTCATAGCACACAAAGCAGGGCGTGGGAATGATCACCTCATCACCGGGATTCAGGATCGCACGCATCGCCATATCAATCGCTTCGCTGCCGCCCACCGTCACAACAATTTCTTCTTCGGGATGATAGGTCAGTCCAAAGCGGCGCTTTAAGTAATGGCAGATTTCCTCGCGCATCTCAAGAAGACCGCTATTGGAGGTATAGTAGGTTTTTCCTCGCTCCAGGCTATCAATACCCGCCTCGCGGATATGCCACGGCGTTACAAAATCGGGCTGGCCGACGGTGAGGGCAACCACATCGTCCATATCCCCAAGCATATCAAAAAATTTTCGTATCCCCGAAGGCTTGATCCCCTGTGCCTTCTCGGATAAAAGCTTTTCGTAATCCATCACATGAGGCTCTCTCTTTCGTCTTTTTCGGGAGCCTTATAGATGACGCCCTTGTCCTTATATTTTTTCAGAACAAAATGCGTAGCCGTCGAGACAACATCCTCGATCGGTGCCAGACGATAGGCAACAAAATAGGCAACCTCCTTCATTGTTTTTCCTTCAATGAGAAGCATCAGATCATAGGCGCCCGACATCAGATGCACGCTCTGAACCTCGGGATAGTTATAAATTTTCTCGGCAATACGGTCAAAGCCGCGATCACGCTGAGGCGCTACCTTGAGCTCAATAATAGCACTTACATACTCACGGTCGGTTTTATCCCAATCGATCAGCGCCTTGTAGCCAAGAATCACACCCTCTTCTTCCAAACGGTTAATGGTGGCCTTCACATCCTCCACCTCGCGGCCGGTCATTACAGCCAACTGCTCCGGCGTCAGGCGACCGTCATTTTCCAAAAGCGGCAATATTTTTTCCATAATGAAACTCCTTTCCCATACGGGATTTCAAAATACGATTACCACATTATATCACAACACGAGCCATTTGAAAAGAGGTTTTTTCAAATTGTTTGAAAAAACAGAACCAAAAGGCATCACACAACCGGTTTCTTCTATCGAAACGACACTTTTCTACCAAAAGAAAGCAAGAGCAGGCAAGTGTGGGATAAAGACCTTCGCATACTGATCCAAAATACTTGCTTTATCGCTTTGTTTTTGGTATAATAAATGCAACCTTTCGAAAGGAGCTTCCCATGAATACCCGGTTAACCCAACAACTCCTCGATACGTTCCTTCCACTCCCCCATCTTTTTTTCGATACGTCGTTTTCTCTTTCGATACTGACCGAAAACCGACCGTATCGCAATATTGGAGATCTTCTGATCGGGCAAGCACCATCGGTACGTCAAGCACTGCGACTATGCGGGGCAACCGATGACATCGTAGAGGGAACCGCCTCCGATTATGAATGCTTCTCTGCCCTGTGTATCGCAGCTCCTATGCTGACGGGACATACGGTCATGCAAAATATCACCACACTGCTTTCTCTCGTTTTCGACATCGAAACACCGCTGTCCCCCTATGCTTGTGATACCTTATGGGAAACGCTGAACGCCGAGATCGAAGAGCGGAATCTTCGTCCCTCGGATATTGCCGCCCTTCTGTCGGTTGAATCGCTGTGTTACCGCGTGAATCCGTTTGAAGCACCGTTAACGCTTTCCTTCCCCGATATAGATCTGTATCCTCTACCCGATCTGGGCGATACTCCGACGGCATGGCTGACAAGCCCCTCTCATCACGCGGAGTCGCTCGATCAATTTCTTGAGACGCTATTCCGACAGCTCGCGCAATATGCCGAGCACGGTGCCGTTTCGGTGCGTCTTGGTCTCCCCTCTCACTTCACTTACCGACGCAACAGCAAACGAAAAGAGCTTGACGAGACCTATCGCTTCTACTGTTCTCATCCCTCCTCCGAGTTTACCTCCGAGGCACTTTACGAATTAGAAACTGCGATTGCCGTTTCGGTTGCCGCCTTCTGTCAGAAAAACGGGCTATCGCTTCTTCTCGCTCCCGCCTGTCGTGTCGAAGAAGTGATCGCGCTTTATCGCTATCTTTCGCTGAACCGTTCGATTCCCGAAACCTTGGTCTATCTCAACGATCCAACACCGTGGCAACCCTTTTTCGCCCAGTTTACCTTCCGAACCGAGTATGGTCTTCCCGGTCTCCTCCCTCTCTCCGACCCCATAATCCCATACGCCGCAATGTTTCCCCTTGGTGCCGCATTACTTCCCGACCACGCGATCACCGATCCGATCGCTTTAGCAAGCGGTTACCGAAAACGCAAGAGCATCGCCCAAGCCTTGGCCGCACTCGGCGAAGCCTATTCGGTTGACGAGGAAACCCTTTGCTCGCTTGCCGAGGATATTGTCTACGGCAATATCAAAAACCGCTTCGGTATTTAAAGCGACATTCGTTTTACAAAAAAATCGCCTCTCACACGAGAGGCGATTTTTATCAGCGTTTATTTTTTCAAAGCCACCGCAGCCTTAGCCTTCGCCGCGATATGAGCAGGTGTGAGGCCATAGAGCTCAAGCAGGGGAGGAACCTTGCCCGAACGTCCGAAGGAATCCTCAACACCGACACGAAGAACCGGAACAGGACAGCTTTCCGAAACAGCTTCGGCAACAGCAGAGCCAAGGCCTCCGATAATGTTGTGCTCCTCTGCCGTAACAATAGCACCGGTCTCAGCAGCAGCCTTCAGAACAAGCTCCTTATCCAACGGCTTGATGGTATGAATATTGATCACGCGGGCATCAATACCCTCGTTCTTCAGAAGCTCCTTGGCTTCCAAAGCCATAGCTACCATGATACCGGTCGCTACGATTGTAACATCCTTGCCCTCGGCCATGGGAATACCCTTGCCAATCTCGAAGGTGTAGGCTTCCTTATCATAAATCACCGGCACGGCAAGACGGCCAAAGCGGAGATAACACGGGCCATTCATCTTGATGGCAGCCTCAACAGCGGCTCTGGCTTCGACAGCATCGGCAGGATTCAGAATCGTCATGCCCGGAATCGTGCGCATGGTTGCGATATCTTCGAGGCACTGGTGCGTGGCACCGTCCTCCCCAACCGTAATACCGGCGTGCGTTGCGCCGATCTTAACATTCAAATGGGGATAGCCAACCGAGTTGCGAATTTGTTCAAAGGCGCGGCCTGCCGCAAACATCGCAAACGAGCTGGCGAAGGGAATAAAGCCTGCCGTCGAAAGACCGGCGGCTACGCTAATCATATTACCCTCGGCAATACCGCAATCGAAGAAACGGTCGGGATAAGCCTTCTTAAACTTGATGGTTTTGGTTGCTTCCGCCAGGTCAGCATCCAGGACAACCAAATTGTCATATGTTGCGCCAAACTCAACGAGCGCGTCGCCGTAGGCTTCTCTTGTTGCAATTTTCTCTGCCATTTTGGTATCCTCCTCTTATAACGATGCAATCCAGGCGTTGATCTCGGCAACTGCCTGCTCATACTGTTCTTTATTCGGTGCCGAGCCATGCCACTTCACGTTATTCTCCATGAAGGAAACACCCTTGCCCTTGACACAGTGGCAAATAATAGCGGTAGGCTTACCCTTACAGGCCTTTGCGGCCTGAACGGCGGCATCGATTTCCTCAAAGCTATGACCGTCGATCACGATCACGTTCCAATTAAAGGCTTCAAACTTCTTGTCCAGCGGCGTAGGATCCACAACCTCGGCAACCGGGCCATCGATCTGCAGACCGTTGAAATCGATAAAGGCGCAGAGGTTGTCCAGCTTCTTATGCGCGGCAAACATGGCCGCTTCCCAAACCTGACCCTCTTCCGATTCACCGTCACCCAGAATCGTGTAGACACGGTAATCCTTCTTGCTCAGCTTACCGGCGAGCGCCATGCCGCAAGCGGCGGAAATACCAAGTCCGAGCGAACCGGTTGTCATATCGACACCGGGGGTGTGCTTCATATCGGGATGGCCCTGCAGATAGCTGTCTACCTGGCGAAGCGTTTTCAAATCTTCCTTCGGAATGAAGCCCTTGGCAGCGAGTGCAGCGTAGAGTCCGGGCGCGGTATGACCCTTGGAAAGAACCAGACGATCTCTGTCTTCCCACTTGGGATTCTTGGGATCGACGTTCATTTCCTCAAAATACAGATATGCGAGAATGTCGGAAATCGACAGCGAGCCACCGGGATGTCCCGATGCAGCACTGAAGACCGCCTCAAGCGCACCAAGCTTGATTTCGGCGGATCTTAGGCTAAGCTCCTTGATTTTTGCCTGTTCCATGGCATTTGCCTCCTACGATAATTATTATTTTGCGGAATCCGCAACACGCGATACTCCGATTATATCATACATCCTATATTGTACCTTTTTTTTATCCATTTGTCAAATGGTTTCTCACATTTTCGGAAGATTTCATACGAAATTTATTCGCAAAGCCATAAAATACGACATTCTTACGAGAAATTGCCCGTTATTCCATAAAAATCAAAACCACCGGTTCAACCGGTGGTTTGCACAGCCCCTATAAGGGGCAAATACAGGCTTAACCCCTGAAAGGGGCACAGAAAGTTTGACATCG
>SVSA01000103.1 GCA_015064545.1 Oscillospiraceae bacterium
ATGGCCATATCGGGAACGGCCTCCTTCAGCTTCGCGGTACCGTCCAGTACCCGCTTGACACCTAAAAGAGGATGATCCGGGGATTCGTACGGCCCCATGGCGAAGGGACGGTTGACATGGGGATTGAAATAGGGGTTACCCATGGTGATATTGAGAAGTCTGACGCCGAGGGCGTAGAGGTCTTTGAGAAGTCGGATGGGCTCGGTGGGATCGAAGTCGAGACTGCCGTCGTTTCTCACACCGAAGCCGTAGGGATAGGGGAAGCCGTCGTAAACATTCAGACGAGAGGATACGATAAAGTCTTCCGAAACGGCAGCTATCGAGCCCTCTACGCTTTCCCTTAACAGGCGGGTACGGTTCTCATAGCTGCCACCATAGCGTCCTTCTCTTTCAAAGGCCGAGAGAAGCTCGGAGTTTAAGTAGCGGTGACAGCACTTGATATCCACGCCGTCGAAGCCTGCCTTCTCGGCAAGGACACTGTTATGGATGAGGGCTTCCTTCACCCGATCCAGCTCCTCGTCGGTGATGATGCGGGAGGGATCGATGGGGGCGTTCTTTTCGAAGATGGGATTGTTATAGGCGATAATGGGGGCGGGCTTGCCCTCCGGTTTACTGTAACGGCCGCTGTGAGTGTTTTGCATGATAATGAGAGGCGCATAGCCGTTCTCCCGGAGAGAGATCTCGCGGATTTCGTTAAGGAGGCGCTTATAGGCATCCAGATTGGATTCGGTCAGCCAGAGCTGTCTCGGGTTGGCACGGCCTTCGGGAAGGCAGGCGGTAGCCTCGAACCAGATCAGGCCGGCGCCGCCCTTGGCGAAGCGGTGATAGCGGCGGATGGTCAGCTCGTCCGGCGCCCCGTCTGCCGTCCCATCGCACCCTTCCATCGCTTGACAAACCAAGCGGTTAGGGATCGTTTTGTTACCGAGGGTAAAGGAACTGCCAAGAATCGACAGATCCGAGGTATGGGGGAGATTCGCGCCCAACGCTTCGTTTTCCGAAGCAAAGGCCTCTCCTGTCATATAAACTTTATTTGCCATCATAGACCTCCGTGAGGGTTAGGTTAGGTATTATTTTTGTCCGATCGCCCCAGCAGGAGGATCGACAGTAAAATCAGGATGATACCGACGGTCTGCAACAGTCCCGGCGGTTCTTGGAAGATTGCAACACTGAACAAGGCGGCCGCCATGGGCTCTACCACAGACAGGGTGGATGCTGTTCCGGCCTCCATACGCCGTAAGCCCTTGGCATAGAGGAAGAAGGGGAAAACAAAAGTGACAAGCCCCAGCCCGAGTAAAAGCGGTAGTACCGAAAAAGGGGCTTGAGAGACCGCCGCGCCGACAATCGGCCACCGTATGGACGGGAGGGCCAAAAGCCACATAAACAGCGAGCCGCAGAGTACGGGACTCAAGGGAGAGCTCCCCTGCTTCAAGGCCTTTTTGACCAGCAGGCTATAGCTGCCCTTGCTGATGCCGGACAAGACACCGACAGCAATACCCCATCCGTGAAAGACGGCACCGTCGATCAAGCCCGACACCAGAACACAGCCAAGCAGCATACCGCCGATGGCGATGCCCTTCGGTAAGGACAACGGTTCTTTGGCAACCAGGACCGAGAATAAGACAACGTATACCGGGGCGGTACACATCAGCACCACGGCAGTTGCCACCGAGGTCAGCTGCATACAGAAAAAATAGCAGGCCGCTGTGGCGAACTGAGTGATTCCGATCCCAAGAAAGAGCAGCCATTGCGCTTTTCGGATCCGGAAGGCCGACCGCTCCCGCAAAAGGCAGTATCCCGCAATGCTCAAAAAGGCAATGCCGCCGCGAAAGGCTGTCAGGGGAAAGGAGGTGAAGCCATAAGGTGTTAGCCATCGGACGAACACACCCGAAGTGCCCCATAGGATACCCGCTAAGATGATCCATAGGTAAGGTTTTTTCATAACTGTTCAAACATCGTTAGCTCTTTATGAAAATTATGTATTCTCCGTTTTGCTCTTTCGCTTAAGATCATGACGGAAAATTCCGATCATAATCGAGGTCATAGCAAGTACCTCATTCAAGGCCCCGGTGTAAGCACCGTGCACCAAATTGTACACGAGCCAGCAAGGACCGACAAAGAGGGAGATGCCGCGAATATGTGAAGATTTCTTCATCCAAAGAGCGATCGTTGACAAAACCGAGCCCAAGATCGGGAGAATGCTCCAGGCATTTTGCCATGTCAGAAGCCCCGTTACGATCATAGCAACAATAAAAACACCCAGCCAAATCGGAGAAGAAGCCCACTTTTTGTCATTTTGCGAAAACACAACGGTGCGGATAAAGGAGATGGAATCAATACAACCTCCCGTAATCGCGCCTACCATGAATAACTGAATACAAAATAATGCACTTGCAGTCATCTGAAACAGCATCACCCGTTTCCGATCCTTCTGCTGAAACGAAAGAAGCGAACAGGCAATGCCGAATAATCCGACAATTTGCGCCGCAATTTTCATTGACTCTTATTTTACCTCCTCAAAAACGCTACCTGTCGCTTTTTTCAAAAACAAAATGCGATGCACCGGAACGATAAAACTGGTGCTTACCTCACCGGTTTCGCGGTTTTGCCAGCAATCACGAAGGGTAACGGTATACGGTGTGTCGGTCATATTGGAAACGACCATATAGCGGTTTTCATTGACAAACTCAGTAACAAAAACATGATGGGGGATCGCAGACAGAATATCCTCTGTCTCGCGAATCTCCATAAAGACTACCGTTTGTTCCTCGGTCATACCCTTGTAGAGCTCCAGATAACGACACCATCTGGGATAATCCTCCACATCGTCAGGAATCTGCGACCACTCACTGTAGATGTACGGTCCACTTGGATGTGCGTCCGCAAAATCACGTACTTTCTCAAAATAATGATACAAATGATCCTCTTGTGTCGTATTATACTGTGTAACGCCGGGAACATCGATGCAACGTCCCATCGTCGGACGACCGTGTGTCAAAAGTGGGAACTGCACAAAGGGAATCGTCAAAGCAAAATAGGCGTCAGCATCAAACCGCTCCGTACCCCAATTCGTCAAACGAGGCTTGTCGGGACAAGGCACAAGATACGGCTCCAGCATCTTTCCTCCGCCGTATTCCGCCGAGAAGTTACATTCACCTACCCACAGATAGTCGTAGCATTTCCACCGTACCGGCGCGCTGTTATACCCACCGATATGCATCTTGTAGATACCACCGCGGAGCTTGATGCCGTCATACAGCATATGGATAAAATCTTCGGCTTCGGGATCAAAGCGAGTAAACTGCTGAGAATCGTTGTTGCGACGGTTCTCCGGAATATCGATATAGTCACTGGCCTCCCAGTCATAGCCCCAGTCATTGAAAATACCGTCAAAGCCGTAAGTATCCAGAATGTTAAAAGTACGCGGAAGGATAAAGTTTCGCCAGTATTCACTTCCTGCCCAGCCGAAGCGATACTTATAATGCATATCTACGCAACCACCGGTACCGCGCGAAAAGTTCTCATGATAATGCTTCGAGCCTTCATGAATATAACTGGAGGAGCAATACGGAATGATTTTTATACCAAAATAATGACACAGATCGACAAATTTCAGCATACCCTCATGGTCACAGCTGCGGTACTTATCCGAGCCATACCGCTCGATGGTATCGTTCCACTCCTCGTGGACCTGAATCATATCCACCCCGTGCTCCGCGTAGGACTTCAGCAAATTGAAATCATACTCAGTCGGTGTAATGCTCATCTTTGCCGGATAATCCCCGAGATAATAGATAATTTGTCCGGGCAGATAGTTGTGAATACGAAGCTCACGTGTATGCGTTTTTATATTCTTTCGTACCTCGCGCAAATTTTCGATCCGCGCGCGATGCTCCTCTAATGTTAAAAATTTCATCAGGATACCTCAAAAGAAATGTGATTGGATGCGCCATAAGAAGGCGATATTATTCGGGCTCTGACTGCCAAGATTATGATAACAGAAATCACTGAAATCCACGCGTTCGTTTATCGCGGTGGGAAGGGCCTGTGTGAAGGCAAACACATCGTTGATATAGGTAGTTACGGTTTCTTCGTCATAATCATAAATATTGGTAATAACAAACCACTCACCGAACGGAGCCTTTACCTCGGCAATCTGACCATCCTCCGATTCAATACACTGGTTGTGCCAAATGCTGACAAAGCTGAATCCCTCGTTGTCCTTGGTGTCGGTCGCGCGGTCACGGAAAATCAGCGATTGAGCGCCTTCCGGAACATCAAGAAAAAAATTATAGGTCGCATGCACATCCTATCCTTCTGTACACAAAATAAAAACGTCGCCAAGGATAGGCCCGGGGCCAAACACAAAATTGGGATGGATTTGGGATAAATATTTCTATCAAAAACCGAAACGGTATAATTTTCTGCATTAAAAATGTGAAAACGGAAGTTGCCTTACTATTTCAAAGGTAGAACAAAAGAGCCGCGCGGCATGCTTGGAATCGCTAACAAAAAAACGAATAGTGCGGAAAACGATGAGGCAAAGATAGCTGAGGATAGACAGCGCAATTGCAGTATGATAGGAGTACTGCAATTGCGCGCAATGTCTAACAAAGTTCAAATAATCTCAGTAACGATTACTTTCTCTTCTTGGAGATAGCGATAGCGGCAGCAGTCAGCGCGACAGCACCGCCGAGGATAGCGATCGAAACGAGGTCAGAACCGGCGGGGGGAACAGGGGTAACATCGGTGCTGGGAGCCTGAGTGGTAGGAGCCTGAGT
>SVSA01000012.1 GCA_015064545.1 Oscillospiraceae bacterium
AATGGTGCTAACGAAAAAGCCTCTCCCTTTGGGAGAGGTGGCGGCGAAGCCGACGGAGAGGGTTAGATGATGGAATGAAACGCCCTCTCACCCGCTATCGCGGGAGCTCTCCCAAAGGGAGAGCCTTTGGATGTGCGCAACTTCAGGGGTATGGGCTTTGCCCGATGCGTTTGTAATACAAATGCGAAACTGGCGATAAATAGAACAGGAGGATGACTATGTCAACTTGGAGCGGTATTAGGCATAAACTTGAAAACGAGTATCTTGCAGAATCATTACGAGGACATATTCAGTATTATTGCACTTCTTACAGCAAAAGTCCTGACCATCACGGCAGAGCATCCATACGGTTAGATGGCAAAGAATTGATCAGCGGTTGCTACTGGAACAACTGGAGCAAAGCTCACTTATTTCCACATGATGAAACATACGAAAAGCGAATGACAGAAAATTACGCATATATGGACGATACAGCACTAAAATTAGGCATATTCAGTCCGCATGCCTTTTATCAAGCTTTTGAAGAATTTGACAATCAAAGCATTGAGGAAAGCATGAACAGTGAAAACATGATTATTCGTATTTTTGCCATACTTGATCGAAGAGTTGGAAAAAGAAGATTGATAAATATGTATCGCACGTTAAATCCTAAAGAGGAAGTTTTTAATTTGTTTTACTCAATTCGAATCAATGCAGAGGACATTTCATTGAATTAATACTTAACCCCGACAGACTTTGAAAATCTGTTGGGGTTAATCTTTGTTTTCTGCAATACAATTATTGTGATGGACCGTCGAGGACGCCGGTCCCTACAAAGAGAGATTAAACTTCCTTATGAGAAGGAGCGTTTTTTTCGCATTTCTTTTTCGGTCATTTTGTGTTTTTTTCCTTATACTTTTCGAGAGCATCAAACACCTTGTGATAGACAAGCTGGTTGGGGTAATAGCGATAATCGGCAAAAACATCAATGCCGCGGCCTTCGAAATGCTGCAGGATCGCCGCGGCACAGGCGGCTGAGCGGCTTTGTCCGTAATCGCATTGGCAGAGGATATCACAGCCCTTTTCCTTGGCATCGTAAATAAAGGCGGCCAGCGCGTCTGCCTCGGCAAGATAGGTTTCGTAGGTGTAGCCGTAATCGCCAAGAATCTCGATATCAATGTCGGGAATCCGAATGTAAAAGACGCGGTCACACACCGGCTCAAAACAGACCCGCACCTCCTCGGCCCGGCGCGTTTTTGGCGGACTGCAAAAGCTGATGACGGCGGCATTCTTCGGAAATTCGCCTTGAATGAGCTTACGGATGGCTTCCCGTGAGTAGATTTCAATCTTCATTGGCATGATCTCCCTGATGGCGTTTGGCTTTTCGATACGCTTCTCGGTACGCGATTGGTGTGGCCCCGTTGGCGGCGGAATAGTGGTCTTCGGGAAAGCCGTCGTATTCCCAGCCGCAATGACGGCAAATTTCGTGATTGTCCAGCGTTTTGTGCTCGCAAATGGGACAGAGGATGACCGTGTGATCCTCATCGTAGACCGTGCCGACCGGCGGCAATGTGATGTGTCCGAATTCGCCGCGCAAAGCGGCTTCAATGCTTTCTTTCATAGTTGAACCATTTGTACCTTATCGTGAGTAATGGTGGGGTAGCCTTGGCAAACGGCGATAAAAACCTGTCTGCCGAGAGAAGCCAGTTTGTCAAGAACAGGCGTTATGTCGATCGCTTCATCCAAACGGTCGAAAGAGTCGTAAAGGAAGAGCGGACGATCATCGTCACCGGGGGCGATGTCTACGGTATTTCGGAGGACATTTCGGTTATGGCGATGCCTTTCGCTGCATTTCGCCATAAACTCACGGGTATCGTCCTCCGAAAAGTGAATGCTGTTTGTCTCGAAATTGACAGCAAGGCGGTGCTCACCGGTATCCTCGGCGTTGCGGATATAGCAAACCTTGTAATGTTTGTGATCGATTTCCACCTCCGCATGGATGACAAAGCGGCCGCTGTCAACCCGGTCGGGATGGCTTGGGGTGTCAAAGTCTCCGATCAATTCGCGCATCCAATCGAGGACAAGATCGGAATGGCGGCCGCGAAGAATACAAAGAGGGACGGTAGCCGTAAAGGTAAGGGGAGGGGTGGCGGATGTGATTTCAACGTGATGAATGTTCATTTGAAGGCTCCTTGGTATCGTTACAACGTGTTGATGCTTGGTTGGACTCTATTATAACATACTTTTTTTAAAATTCCAAATAAAAATGCAAGCCTGTTTTCTTATGCCGAAGCACGCGGCGTGAATCCCAAGCATTTGGGGGAAAAGGATGGATTCTCGGAGCGTTTCTCTTTACAAAAGGGCTTTACTGTGCTATAATAGAGCCGAAATCCCGATCGACGCTCAGGATCGGTTGTTACGTAAGATCAGAAAAGAGAGCAATATCATGGCGTTTATGTACGACTATCACCTTCACACTCATTACAGCGACGGCAAGCACAGTCCGGCCGAGGTGGCAGAACAGGCCGATCGGAACGGAATGAAAATCCTTGGTTTTTCGGACCATTCCTATCTGCCGTTTGAGGAGTTTTCTCTTCCGCTTGAAAAGCAAGCGATATACCGTGAAGAAATTGCTGCGCTCAAGGAGCGCTATCGCGGACGGATGACGATCCTGTGCGGCATTGAGAAGGATTATTACAGTCCCATCGAAGAAAGCGAATTTGACTATGCGGTTGGCTCGGTGCACTATCTGTTGTGCGGAAACGAGTACCGCCCGATTGATCTTTCGCCGGCGTCGACCGAAGAAACGATTCAGATTTATTTTGGCGGCGATCCGTATGCCTATGCGGAAGCGTATTATCGGATGATCGCTGATCTTTTCACGCGGGTGAAGGCGGACATCATCGGTCATCTTGATCTTTTGATGAAATTTCACGAGAAGAAACCGCGATGGGAGACAGAGCATCCTCGGTATCGGCACGCCTGGAAAGAAGCGATTGAGGCACTGTTGCCGCAGGAAAAACCGTTTGAAATCAATTCCGGTGCCATCTCCCGCGGCTGGCGGGAAAGCCCCTATCCCGCTCCCGAAATGCTCCGGTATATCAAGGCGCGCGGAGGGCGCATTATTCTTTCCTCAGATAGTCATGCCAAGCAAACGCTTTGCTATCAATTCGAAAAGGAAAGAGCGCTTGCGATGGCTTGCGGCTTTACCTCACAGTGTATTCTGACCGAGGATGGTCTGAAGGAAATCGCTCTTTAGCCGGAGAGAGGGATTGTTATCTTAAATTTTTGGAATTTCATGGAGGTTGTGGTATGAGAATACCGGTATCCGAAACCGAGTTAAGAGAGCGCATTGAGCGGAACTATCACCGTTTGGCATCCGATTCGTATTATGGCATTGAGCGCGTTTTTTCGGCGCCCGACTATGAGTGGTATGGCGATAAGGAGGGAAGAGCGCTTCTTGCCTTTGTTTCTCATTATAAGATTTCGGGGCGACGCTTACCTTGTATGGCGGCGATGATGGAGGCTATGCCTCATCATCTGAATGCCGAGGGGTATTTGGGGCCCATACTGTCGGAGACCATTCTTGAACAGCAGCTTTCGGGACATTCGTGGCTTCTTCGCGGCCTGTGTGAGCATTATGAACAGTTTGCCGATGCCTTTTCGCTTTCAACGCTCACGGCAATTGTCACGCATCTGTTTTTGCCGCTCAAGGGACGCTTTGGCAGTTATCCGGTTGACCGTTCGGAATCCATGGCGGGCGATGTCAGCGGCGAAACGGCAAGTGAGCGGAACGGTTGGCGTCTTTCGACCGATATCGGGTGTGCTTTTATGAGCATCGACGGCCTGTCGCATGCGTATCAAATAATTCGCTCTGCTTCTCTGAAGGAGCTTCTTGATGTGATGATCGCGTGCTATCTTGCCATCGATAAGGTGAAGCTTCGCGTGCAAACGCATTGTACCTTGACCGCCGCCCGCGGCATGATGCGCTTATATGACGTTACCTGTGATTCGTATTATCTCGACGGAGCCAAGGCGATTCTTGAGCTTTATGTAAACGGCGGTATGACAGTTACGTATCAGAACCTGAACTGGTGGGGCCGTCCCGATTCCTGGACCGAGCCATGTGCCGTGATCGATTCCCTGATGCTGGCCGCCGAGCTGTATCGGGTTACCGGAGAAGAGCCCTATCGTGTTCTGGCCGCGCGGATCTGGCACAATGGCTTTGCTACACTCCAGCGCGACAATGGCGGTGCCGGAACCGATACGCTGGTATGTCCCGACAGTAATCAGGATTTTTCCCGTCCGCGGCTGTATGAAGCTCCCTTTTGCTGTACGATGCGATTGAGCGAGGGATTATGGTATGTGAACGAGTATCGGGATAGCCTCTATGCCGAGACAAACGGCACGGTAATCAAACAGAAAAACGGCACCTATGCTGACGGCGATCTTCTCTATGTACAGCCGGATGAGGCGCTGCTTCCTTATGCGGAATCGGAGGGTGTGATCGTGGATGGCTATCGCCTCTACCCGCTTGTAAAAGCCTATCGCGTACCGCGAGAGGTGTTTACGGCTTGCTCTCAGCAGGTTCGGTTTTCTTAAGGTGTTGCCGAAGGATGTATCTACGATGAAGAATGCCATGAATCCTTCTGCTCAATGGATCTGCGGTGCAGTTTCTGCCCCGGTGGACTATTATACCGAGTATCGCTTGCCCTTGGCCGTGAAGGAAGGGAAGCGCTACGTGCTGTCCCTCGCCTGCGACACCGACTATGCTCTCTACCACGGTGAGACGCTCCTTGCTTTCGGGCAGTATGCCGATTATCCCGACTACCGTGTCTACGATACGGTGACGCTTCCCACCCTGCCGCCGGAGGAGACGGTGCTCTCTCTTGTGGTGTGGTATCAGGGCGTGGACAGTCAGACCTATGTGAGAAAGCCGTCGGGTGTCATCTTTTCGCTGACCGAGGATGGCGAGCCGATTCTCGTGTCCTCTCCTGCCATTCTGTCGCGCGAGGCGGCGGGCTACATAGCCGGTAACTGCCGCAAGATTACGGGGCAGCTTGGCCTTTCGTTTGCCTACGATGCCGAGAAACCGGCGGGAAGCTTTCTGCCCTCCCGTGTAGCCGAGGGATTAGGAACCCTTGTACCTCGTCCCATTCAGAAGCTGACCTTGGCAGAGCGCGCCGAAGCCATCGTCGTACAGAGCGGCGGCTTTGTCTTACGGGGGGGTAAAACCTTGGGACAGGTGATGCAAAAGGCTGCCTTGACCGTTTACACCAACCATACGGCACTGACGGGAGAGGGCAGGACGATCTTGTCTGCTCATGAAGAGGAGGACGGTATTTACGTCATCCTCGATATGGGTCGGGAAACAGCAGGCTTTGTTGACCTGGATTTCATCGTCCGCTCCCCCTGCCGTGTGATCGGCGGATGGGGCGAGCATCTGGCCGACGGCCGCTGCCGCACGGCCGTGCGGGACTTCTCCTTTGCGTATCGAGCTAAGGCGGGGGCTAATTGTTTTTTACATCCCTTCCGCCGTCTCGGTGGGCGCTATTTGCAGCTGTTCTTTGAGAGCGATGCGGTTGAACTGATCTATGCGGGGATTCGCGAGACGGCTTACCCCTTGACGGTCGCATGGAAGCCGAGCGGTAATCTCCTGCGGGATCACATTGCTGAGGTTTGTATCAATACCCTGCGGCAGTGTATGCATGAGCATTACGAGGACTGTCCATGGCGGGAGCAGGCGCTCTATACGCTCGATTCCCGTAATCAGATGCTTTGCGGCTATGTGGCCTTCGGCGAGACGGCGTTTCCCCGTGCCTGTCTGGACTTGATTTCTCATGGTCAGCGGGAGGATGGTCTTCTCTCCCTCTGCTATCCGGCAGGAGTGGATTTTCCGATTCCGGCCTTTTCTCTCGTCTATTTCTTGCAGATGCGAGAATATCTGACCTATGCGGGGGATATCGATTTCATCCGCGAACAATACCCCTTCTTATGTTCTTTGATGGAGGTCTTTCTTGCCAAACGGCAGGAGGACGGTCTCATCGGTAATTTTACCGGCGAAAGACACTGGAACTTCTATGAATGGTCAGAGGGGATGGCCGGGAATTTGGGAACAACCGACGAACCGGCGGTGGAAGCACCGCTCAACGCCTTTCTGTCGCTGGCTTTACAGGAGCTTGCTACTATGGCCGAGGCGTTGGGAAAAGCGCGGGATACTGTTCACTATCGTCTGTGCGCCAAGGAGATCAATCTTGCCTTGGCTAAGGTCTTCTATCGTACGGAGGCCGGTTTGTTCGAATCCTTCTCCAACCGCCGTCATGGCGAGTACAGCGTGCTGACCAACAGCCTCTGCCTTCTTTGCGGTGCCGCTGAGGGCTTGGACAAGTCGGTGATCCTGACGATCCTTGCCTCAAACGGCGACGGCGGATGCGGGCAGAAGGTGATCCCCAACACGCTCAGCATGAACGGCTTCCGCTTTGATGCCCTTCTGAAAGAGGATCGGGAAACCTATGCCCCCAGGATCCTCGACGAGCTGGATCGCACCTATCTTGCCATGCTCGAGCAGGGAGCAACGACCTTCTGGGAAACCGCCAAGGGCGAGGCCGACTTTGACGGAGCCGGTAGCCTTTGCCACGGCTGGTCGGCATTACCGATTTATTACTATCATCAGCTTACATCCAATAAATAACCTGTGAGGAAGTGAAACCATGAACTATTCAATTTATCGCATTGACGAATCGGCACCGACCTTGGGTGCCGCCGTTTGGGACAAGGCCGAGCTTGGTACGATTGCTTGTGAACCTTGGACGGGATTCAGTCCTGCCCCTCCCACGGAGTTTCGTGTGCTTCGCTATGCGGATGGCTTCAGTGTTCTGATGCATACCCAAGAGAGCAATCTTCGCGCCGAGGTGATCAACGAGAACGGAAGAGTTTGCGACGATAGCTGCATGGAGTTTTTCATGAAGCCGGATCCTTACGATATTCAGTATCTCAATTTTGAGTTTAATCCCAAGGGCGTGCTTCACCTTGGCTTGGGTAAGGATCGGTACGGTCGCCTTCTCTTGACCGATGCGCGCGATATCTTCCATATTGAGACTAGGGCAAACGAGGGAGATTGGACGCTGAAGTTTGATATTCCCGATGCCTTTTTGCTTCGTTATTTTAAGCAGGTGTCCCCCGTCTTCCGCGGCAATTTCTATAAGTGCGGCGATCTGACCGATCACCTGCACTATGCAACTTGGTCGCCGGTGTATGCTCCTAAGCCGGATTACCATCTGGCCGATTTCTTTGGATTGTTTACTGTAAAGTAATCATCAAGGGTGTTCTCTGCAGGGGAGCCGCCCCTGTGTGTTAAGGCCGCGTCTCTCCCAAGGGGCTCCGCCCCTTGGAACCCTGCTCCTTTCTTTGAAAGAAAGGAGCAAAGAAGCGGATATACCGAAAACTGCGTTTTCGGCAGGGATTTCTTAGGATTTTCCAGCAAAAAACGCAGTTTTTTGCTATTTCAAAAGTTTTTGAGGATTCTTAAGGGACTTTTTTCAAAAAGTCCCTTAAGCGGGTGCAGGGCAGAGCCCTGCGTATTGAGGCCGCATCTCTCTCCAAGGGGCGCTGCCCCTTGGAACCCCGCTCCTTTCTTTGAAAGAAAGAAGCAAAGAAGCGGAATACCGAAAACTGCGTTTTCGGCAGGGATTTTTTAAGATCTCCCTGCAAAAAACGCAGTTTTTTGCGATTCCCAAAGTTTTTGGGGTGCAGGGGGATTTTTTCAAAAATCCCCCTCGCCGGGGTGGCAGGGGCAGAGCCCCTGCGTGCTGGGGCGCGTCTCCCCCAAGGGGCGCTGCCCCTTGGAACCCCGCTTCTTTCTTTGAAAGAAAGAAGCAAAGAAGCAGAATGCCGAAAACTGCGTTTTCGGCAGGGGTTTCTCAGGATCTCCCTGCAAAAAACGAAGTTTTTTGCTGTTCCAAAAGTTTTTGGGGTGCAGGGGGATTTTTTCAAAAATCCCCCTCGCCGGGGTAGCAGGGGCAGAGCCCCTGCGCTGTTGAGGTCGCGTCTCCCCCAAGGGGCGCCGCCCCTTGGAACCCTGCTCCTTTCTTTGAAAGAAAGGAGCAAAGAAGCAGAATACCGAAAACTGCGTTTTCGGCAGGGATTTCTTAAGATTTCCCTGCAAAAAACGCAGTTTTTTGCGATTCCCAAAGGTTTTGGGGTACCGGGGAAAATCTCTTGCTATTCGTGTAAAAATCTGTTATACTGAGAAGGAATCACGAAACATTCACTATGGAGAACATCATGTCGGATCTATTATCGTTATACACCCCGGAGGGCGCCTCACTCCCCACCTGTCCTTGGGAGAATTATCCCCGTCCTTCGCTTCGCCGCGATTCCTTTTTCTGTCTCAACGGCCATTGGGACTTTGGCGTTATCACGGAAGGCGAAGCGCTGCGTTTTGATCGAACCATCACCGTTCCCTTCCCGCCCGAATCGCTTTTATCGGAGGTTCACACGGTATTTGCCGAGGAAAGTGTCCTCTGCTATCGGCGCCGCTTCCCCTTCCCTGCTGATCTTGGCGGCGAACGAGTCATTCTTCATTTCGGTGCTATCGATCAAAGAGCCGAGGTTTTTCTTAACGGGATACGTCTCGGCGATCACATCGGCGGCTATCAGCCCTTTTCCTTTGACATCACCGATGGGCTTGCCGAAGCAAACGAGCTGGTCGTGCTTGTCCGCGACCGTCTTTCGGATCATGTTCTTCCTTACGGCAAGCAACGCCGCGACCGCGGTGGGATGTGGTACACCCCTTTTTCGGGCATCTGGCAGACGGTATGGTGCGAGGGCGTTGCCTCCAATCATATCACCGCTTTGCATCTTCCCACCGAGCCGACGCACACGGTCCTCACCTGCGAGTGGAGCCGTTTCCCCGAGAGCGGCACCGTTACGGTTACGACACCCGAAGGCAAACGCTGCTTCCCCCTGCAGGATGGCAAGGCGATTCTGAACCTGCCGCACCCCCGTCTTTGGTCTCCCGAGGATCCCTTTTGCTACGACTGTGTGATTGAAACACCCTCCGAGCGCATTGCGAGCTATTTTGCGCTTCGCACACTTTCCATCGAAACGGTTGGCGGATGCCCTCGCCTGTGTCTGAACGGCAAGCCCTACTTTTTTCACGGCTTACTTGATCAAGGCTACTACAGCGACGGACTGGTAACACCGGCCTCCCCCGATTCCTATCGCCGCGACATTCTCACCATGAAGGCACTCGGCTTCAACACCCTCCGCAAGCACATCAAGATTGAGCCCGAGATCTTCTACCACGAATGCGACCGTCTCGGCATGGTGGTCTTTCAGGATATGGTAAACAATGGTGACTATCGGTTCTTTCGCGATACCGTTCTCCCGACGATCGGTCTTTTGCGGCGCGATGACCGCCGCCTCCATCGTGATTCCGCTACCCGTGCGGCCTTCCGCACGCATATGGCCGAAACCGTAGCGCAATTACGGAATCACCCCTCTCTCTGCCTCTGGACGATCTTCAACGAGGGGTGGGGACAGTTCTGCGGCACCGAGGCTTACCGTACCCTCAAGAAGCTGGATCCCACGCGCTTTATCGATACTTCCTCAGGCTGGTTTATGGGCTGTGAAACCGATCTTGACAGCCGTCATATCTATTTTCGCCATGTCAAGCTCAAGCCCTCCGACAAGCCGCTGTATCTCTCGGAATTCGGCGGCCACACCTACCGCGTCGAAGAACACGTAGCCAACCCTGAAAAAAGCTATGGCTACGGCACGGCCAAAACACGCGAGGATTTTGTTACCGGTCTTCGCCGGCTCTATCTGACCGAGATCCTGCCGCAAATCCCCAAGGGGCTTTGCGCCGCTGTTTACACGCAGGTATCGGACGTGGAGGACGAGATCAACGGCCTTGTCACCTATGACCGGCAGGTCGAAAAGGTAAAGCCGGAGGAATTTGCCGATGTTTCGGCTCAGCTTACCAAGGCCATAACCATCTGAATTCGTCGTTCTGCTTTTTCAAGTCATACCGAACCGTTTAAAGAAGATACGGAGCCTTCCGTATCTTCTTTTTCTTCCTCCATTCCATACGACCGAGCGAAACGGAAATTCCGGATAACAGGGTGTCTGCCAAGGCAGGAACACCTCGCTTATTCTCGATCAAAAAAGGATATTGTGCACAAATTAAATTAGAAATATTTGTTCATTTACTACATCGCATGAAACACGCATTTAATGATAAGATATAAACAAGAAAATACGCCCTGCGCGAATTGGTTTTGGGTATTAAGATGAAAATTATCTTTCTTGGCGACAGCATAACGCAAGGCATCGGCGTGAATGATCCACAGGATGCTTACGTAGAATTGGTAAGACGCACGCTTTCATGCCAGATCGTAAATGCCGGCATGGGCTCGACGCGTATCGCACGCTCGCGCACCGCCTGGGCTGAGCCGCATTGGCATACGCTGAACTTTAATGCCCGCGCGCAGGTGTTACCGCCGGATTGCGATTTCTGCATTGTGTTCGGCGGCACAAACGATTACGGTGACGGTGACAATCCCATCGGCCATGAAGAGGATACCGGCTTCGACACCTTTACCGGCGCTTTGCAACACCTCACCGATACGCTTATCGCTCGCTACGGCAAAGAAAAGCTTCTCTTTGTCATCCCCTGCCGACGGTATCGGGAGGAAGCACATCCCGCTTCCTACAGCGATGTCATGGTTGAGCCGTTTGTTCACTTTGTGGATCGGATGATTGCCGTACTGGAGAAAAAGCAGATCCCCTATCTCGATCTGTATCACGATCCCGCCATGCCCCGTCCACTTACTACGGATAATCAGGGTTGCTTCCGCGACGGGCTCCACCCCAACGAATGCGGCCATCGGCATATTGCCGAACGGATTCTCGCCTATCTGCATACGGTCAGACCGGAATTACCCGACCGCATCGAATTCTAACCCCCATCCAAAAAACGTTGCCAAGCCGACAGCAAAAAACAACCGGCTAAAGGAGGAAAATCTATGGTATACATGAAACGTGAAGCGCTCACCGCATTTTGCTTTGAGGCCCTGAAACGGGCCGGCGCTTCGGAACAAGACGCCAAGGTGACAGCCGAAACACTGACCGAAACCGAGGCCTGGGGTACCCACAGCCACGGTGTCAAAAATCTTTACAACTACATTATGAAATGCGAGCAAGGCGGCGCGAGCCTGACAGCGCGTCCCACTATCATACGCGAAAGCGTTTCCACCGCCGTCATCGATGCCAACGCCTGTCTCGGCATGGTCTCCTCCTGCGAGGGTATGGAGTTAGCCATTCAAAAAGCCAAGACGACCGGTATTGCCATGGTTACCGTTGTTAATTCCACGCATTTCGGTGCGGCCGGTTACTATGCCAATCTCGCCGCCAGACAGGGCTTGATCGGCATCGCGATGTCGAATGTTGACGCCAACATGACCTTACCCGGAGCACGTTGCACCGCGATCGGTAATTCGCCGCTTGCCTACGCGGTTCCCTCCAACAAGGTGCCTTCCATCTTCTTGGACATTGCGATGTCCAATGTGGCCGGCCTGAAGGTTGTCAAAGCGAAAAACGCAGGAACAAAAATCCCCTTCACTTGGATCATCGACGAAAACGGCCGTCCGACCGACGACCCCTCCAAATATCCCAAGCAGGGCGCGCTCCTGCCGCTGGCGATGCATAAGGGATACGGTCTGGCTGTCATGGTAGAGGTTTTGACCGGCATCATCGCCGGCGCTCCCAACTCTGCCACCGGTGAGATTCCCTCCTGGTGCTATGACCTCGACAAGCCCAACAAAGTATCGCATACCTTCATCGCCATCAATCCCGAAATGTTTATGGGCGACGGTAGCATTGCCGATGAAACCGAAGCCTATGCCTCCCGGCTCCGCAGTCTCCCCCGTGCCGACGATTGTGATCGTATCTATACGCCGGGCGAGATGGAGTGGGAGCATTACGCCAAGGCCGAGGAAAACGGCATTCCGATTCCCGACGATGTCGAAGCCGAGCTGAGAAAGCTGGCCGACAAATTCGATCTTGTTCTTCCGGTTCTTGAGCCGTAAGATCCGGAATCGAAACGCACAAAGGGGAAACGCATGAAACATTTTTTCAAAAGGCTCGGAATTGTGGGACTGTGCGCAGCCTTGCTGATCGGCGCCGGTGCCCTGAATCTCTTGGACGGATGGGAGATGCTCAGCAGTCTTACGCTGACAGCATCCGCCGCCGACGGGGAGGATTTTGATATGCCCAAGGATGGCGATGACATCCGTGAGCTGGCGGTCAGACACGTGAGAGAGATGGTCAATATTAAGTGGAAATGCTCCGAAACCATCGATTTCTCCAAATCCACCGACTGGACGGGAACCCTGATCTATCAGCCCGGCGTTCAATATAAGGGTGTGCCCTATGTATCCGGCCGTTTGGACGGCGATTCGGATGTTTATGAATTTTCGGAAGCCGTCGACGAAAACGGCTACTATGTCGGACCAACCACATGGCAAACCATGATCGGCTCGGACTGCGGCGGTGCACCCCGTCTCGGCTTTGCCTGGTCGGGCGCGCTGTATCAATGCAGCCCCGGTAACGACTTCTCCTATTTCCCGGTTGCCGAAAACTTTGCCAAGGGTCTTACCCCCATCGGCGACTACGCTTGGAAAAATTTTGATGCTTCGCGTCGCACCACCACCTACGACTGCATCATGGTTCCCACCGGAGAAGAGGCCATGTATGAGTGCTATGCTCAGATGAAAGCCGGCGATGTCGTATGGTCGTATTTCCACCTCGACAACGACACCTCCTTCGGCGAGCACATTCGTTTTGCTGTTTCGGATGCTCACATCGAATATAATACTGACGGAAGTATCAGCCCTCGCAAGAGCTATGTCCGGCTGGTTGAGCAGACCTCGACCATCAACAAGAATACCGACGGCAGCTATTCCACCTGGAAATATGAGACCTATACCTTCCGCGAGCTGTTTGCTACCGGTTATATTCCGATGACCATGGCGGCCTACAGCAAGACCTCGGTGGAATATCCCGCTTTTACCACAGAAGGGCTCAACATCAGCGGAACCGTTGACGCTTACAATCTGCTAAGCGGCCGTATCCACTGCAACTACAACATTTTTGAGCTGGAAGCTACTCTCACCGATGCCAACGGCAAGATCGTTTCCGAGGGCATTTCGTATCCGTACATGATTACGGCCGATCTGTCCCGCATGTCCTTCTCGACGCCTCTCACCGAGGTGCCGGCAGGCAAGTATCATTATACCTTGACCGCACGCATCGGCTACGGTACCAAGACAATCGTTGACACCGATATCACCTATAGCGGCACCGACACAATGGTGGTCTATATTGCCGACAACGGAACCGGAAACGGCTCTTCGCCCGACCAAGCACTCGGCAACGCCGCCGGCTACACCACCATGACCACCACCTCCTTCAAGAATAGTGCGCTGTACCGCGCCGTGGAATTTCTGTCGGAAACCGGCGGTACCATTGTCGTATGCGACAAGGTGACCATCTATTCCGGGCACTATTACGGCAACAGCACGCTTTCCGACTTCACCATTCCCGGTGTTCCGGTCGATGATGTCACCATCAAGTTAACCAGCGTGTATCAAGGCGTGGACTACCGTGATAAGGGCGCGTCGATCACCTTTGAACGAACCGTCAACATGGTTCCTCAGCTGGAGCTGAAGATCAGTACCGAATGGGATAACATTGATCTGGTCTTTAACAACCAATATCAGGCAGCAAGACAAACCGTCATTGCCTGCGGCAATAAGAAAACCGTGTTTGGGCCGAATGTCGGCATCAAGGTGTTCTATGATGGCGAAGAAATTGAGGCCACAACCGCTTCGTCAAGCATTTTCCCCATCCTTTGCGGCGGATACCGCTACTCGGTTGATCCGGGCAACACCAATTTGACCGTCCTCGGCGGCACCTGGCGCGCCGTGGTCGCCGGACCCTGCGGTGTCGACAGTCAATACCACGGGATTCTCGACGGCAGCACCGCACTCACAATCGGCGAAAATGCTGTCGTTTTGGACGATGTTTTGGGCGGAAGCTTTGACACTTACGGATCGGTCAGCGGTGATATTGCCATCCGCGTAAGCGGCGGCACCGTACACGGCGATATCATCCTTGCCGGTAACGGTGGTGTCGTCGGGAAAAACTCGACCGCCTCGCTGACTGTAACCGGTGCGCCGCAATTACTCGGCAAGGTCTTGGTGATCGGCCCGAAAGCCAAGCACCAAGCCCCCTTCACCACCGTGCTGAACTTCACCGATGCCACAAGAAAGGCCGTGCTTCCCACCTATCAGGCCACCGATTTTACTGAGGTTCACGAGCAGGTGCTTCGTCCCGAAACCGAGCCTGACACCGATACGACGGCCGCAGACACCACCGCTCCCGGCAACGAAACGACGCCGACACAGGCACCGTCCTCCTCGGTTTCCCCCGTTCTGATCGGCATTTTGGTTGCTGTCGTTCTGATCGGCGTTGTTCTGATCACCGTACTGCTCAAGCGCAAACAATGAAACTTATGACACGCGGTGTCATACAATAATATTTAAAAGGAGAACTACCATGAAAAAACTAACCGCAATTCTTCTCAGCGCCATGCTTCTCATCACCATGGCAATCTCGGTCAGCGCAAAGGCCGATATCTCGGGCTTGGCTAAGGGCGGCTACACGGCTTATCCGCTTTTTGACGAAGCCGGTCTCTACACCGAAGGTGTTACCATTTACCGCAAGGACGGCACGACTCTCACCGATGCGGATATTCAGGCTTGCATGGGTAAGGGCTGGGACGCCAATGCTCTCAAGGACGCCAACGGCAACTATGAGCTGATCGTTTGGTCGAACGCCGGCCACTATGCCTTCGGCCAGGGTGTTCGTCTGATTTCGGATTCGACTGTCGATGCGGACGGCAAGTTCGCTTCTCCGGTCGTTGAAATCGTCTTCACCGGTACCGGCATCCGTCTCGGCACCTGCTACCGTACCGACGACTTCGGCGAGCCCGAGGTTGTTGTCGAAATCGACGGCGTCGAGGTCGAAACCGATCCCTTCCTTCTCTGGGCTGACTGGGCCGACGACACCACCCCCACCATCTTCTTTGAAACCGAAGGACTGGAAAACACCACTCACACGGTTCGCGTCTCTGCAATCGGTGAGGTTGAATGGGACTGGTTTGAAATCCGCGGCACGCTGGGCGAAGATTCGGGCGGAGACACCTATGTTGAGCCCTCGACCGAGCCTCCGGCAACCAATCCCCCTGTAACCGACCCCGCAACCACCGAAACCCCCGCTACCGAGCCGACCGCTACCACCGATGCTCCCGCAACCGCTCCCAATCACACGGCAGAAGCTACCGATCCTGCCCCTGTTACCACCGACGACGCCGACACCACCAAGCCTGCTCCGGCCAACACCGGTCTGATCATTGCCATCCTCGCCATCGTTGCCGTTATCGTTGTTGTTGTCATCGTCATTCTGAAAAAGAAGAAATAATCATCGGTCAGATTTTCTGACATCCCATTCTTTATTCTTGTCACATTCAGCGTTTTACAAGGCTCGAAACCATTCCGTGTGTTTCGCGCATTCCGTTCGTTCATACGATTGACTTCGGCCTTGTTCGCTGATATTGGAGTTGAATCCCAAAATAACAAAAACAGGAGAATCACCATGAAAAAGTTTACTGCAATTCTTCTCAGCGCCATGTTGCTTATCACATTGGCCGTATCGGTATCTGCTGCTGCCGATATTTCGGGCGTATCCAAGTCGGGATACACCGCTTATCCCCTTTTTGACGCAGAAGGCAACTTCACCACCGGCGTTTCCGTGTTCCACAAGGACGGCGCTGCCGTTACCCCCGATGAGCTTAAGAGCCGCATCAACCAGGGTTGGGACAGCAACACCTTTAAGGATGCTGGCGGCAGCTATGAGATGATCATTTGGACCAATGCCGGCCACTATGCTTTCGGTCAGGGCATCCGTCAGATTTCCAACGAATCCGGCTCGCCCTACGTTGAGATCGTCTTCACCGGCACCGGCATCCGTCTCGGTACCTGCTACCGTACCGACGCCTTCGGCGAACCCGAGGCCAAGATTATGATCGACGGTGCTGAGGTTGAAACCGATCCCACGCTGCTTTGGGCTGACTGGGCCGACGACACCACCCCCACGATCTTCTTCGAGGCTGAGGATCTGGCCAACACCACTCACACCCTCCGCATTTACGCTGTCGGCGAGGTTGAATGGGACTGGTTTGAGGTCAATGGCACCCTCGGCGCTCCCGCTCCCGAGACACAGGCTCCTACCACCCAGGCTCCCGCTACCTCGGATAACACCACCGTTCCTCCGCAGGGCGACAACGCTCTCGCACTTACTGTTCTTGCCGCCGCTTCGGCAATTGCGCTTGCCATCGTTATTAAGAAAAAGCACTGAAAAACCGCTAACCTCCGGAGAGCAGTCCGCTCTCCGGAGGATTCTACCCGGTTTTTCTTTATCCCTTCCATTAGCAGTTTGTGATTCAACTTCAACATCAGCGAACAAGTCGAAATCCTTTATGATAGGAGAATTTCCATGAAACAAAAGCTCAGTTTTCTCTTGGCCCTGATCCTTTTGGTGACAGCGCTGGTTGCCTGCAGCCAAAATAATGCCGGGACACCAAACGCTACCGGCCAGGATGGCTCCGACACCCAGTCCGGTGAGGGTGTTGTTACCACGATGGATCCCTTGGCCGACCGTGTGCCCGACAACCTGACATACGACGGCTACAACTATGTTATGGCCTTCCCCAAGCCCGCCGATGCGGCGATGGACTATCAGATTCTGGAGGAAGGCAGTGCAGTCACCAAGCTTGACCAGGCGGTTTACCGCCGTAACCGCGAAATCGAGGAGCGCTTTGATATCACGATTTCGGGTATGATCGCCGGCTTCTCCGATACGCAGGTAACCGATCTGACGCCGCTTCTTCTCGGCGGCGATGATGCTGTTGACGTCGCTATGATCGCCTTTACCTTCTCCGGTATTCCGTGGATGACGAGCGGCTATGCCATGCCGTGGAACGATGTTGACTACATCGATCTCAGCCGCGAATACTGGTCGCAAAGTATGTCCGAAAATATTGCCGTAAACGGATACAGCTTCTTAATCCAGGGCAAGATCAACTGGACATCGGTTATGACAACCCAGGTTTGCTTCTTCAACGACAATGTTGCCACCGATAACCGCATCGAGGATCTTTACGCACTGGTCGATGCCGGTGACTGGACCTTTGATAAATGCGCTACGCTCGCCAAGGCTTATGCCAAGGACGTTAACAACGACGGCATCAAGGACGAGGAAGACAAATACGGCATTATCCAAAGCTTCTACGGCGGTGTTTACAACTGGTCGATTGCTGCGGATTATATCATGATCAATTCTACGGATGAAGGTCTTGAGCTCAACTATGACTCCGAAAAGATGGCAGACATCGTAAACTTCTGCTATGACCTCTTCTACGGCGGCCACACCACCTATATCGAGCGCTTTGACTACGTTCAGGACAGTAAGGGCGCTAAGATTTTCTTCAACGACAACGCACTGTTCATGTTTACCGACCTCGGTCATGCCGACTTCTTCCGTAACGAGAAGTCCAACTACGGTATCATTCCCTGTCCGAAGTATGACGAGACTCAGGAAAAGTATTGCACTACGAACGACCAGTGGGGTCTTTCCTGTGCCATTCCGAGCACGGCCACCAATCCTTCGCGTACCGGTGCTATCACCGAGGCTCTCTGCGCTTTGAGCGCCAAGCTGGTTTATCCGGTATATTATGATGAGGTTCTGTCCGAGAGAAACACCCGCGACGAAGAATCCAAGAGAATGCTCAACCTGATCTTCTCCAACATTGTATACGATGTCGGTATCACGCTCGCCTTCCGTGACACCTATATTCCGCTTTACAAGCTGATGGACGAGAAGAAGCCCTCCTCCGATCTGGCAAGCTGGATCGGCCGCTACAGCTCCAATATCAAGACACAGTTTGACGATCTCTACGAATATGTAGCCGATAATTACGAATAATTCCATGCATCTCTTTTATTTTTTAACATGGAGATAACGATGAAAAAACTCAGTTTGATCTTAGCGGCTCTGCTACTGTTTACCGCACTCGCCAGCGCCTGCTCCCAAGCCGGTCCCGGCGCTTCGGCAACCACCGATGACGTAACGCTCGGCGGTAGCGACACCGACGGTGCAAGCACAAGTGAGCGCGACACAACCTTTGAGGATCATGTACCCGACAATCTGACCTACGGCGGCTATGACTTTGTCATGGCATTCCCCAATCCGGCCGATCACGGTAAAGACTACCAAATCGTGGATGAGGGCTTCGCCGTAACCAAAATCGATGAAGCCGTCTACCGCCGCAACCGCACGATTGAGGACCGCTTCGACATTGTGCTGTCCGGCATCACCGGCGGTAATTCCGACACCCAGACACCCTTCCTGGAAACCACCGTCCTCAGCGGCGATGATGCCATTGACCTGGCCTTTATTGCCTTCACCTACTCGGGTATTCCGTGGATCACCAGCGGCTATGCCATGCCGTGGAACGATGTGGAGCACATCGACACCAGCCGTGTCTACTGGAATCAGAGTATGATCGACAACCTCTCGATCGCAGGGCACACCTTCCTGCTTCAGGGCGATATCAACTGGCCGTCCATGAATTCCACGCAGGTTTGCTTCTTTAACACCACGGTTGTCACCGACAACAAGGTCGGAAATCTCTACGAAACGGTACGAAACGGCGATTGGACCTTTGATCGTATGAAAACACTGGCCCGCAATTTCGCCAAGGATCTGAATCAGGACGGTAATTATGATGAAACCGACCAATACGGTATCGCCATGTGCTTCTACGGTGCCGTATACGAAATCGGTATTGCCGCCAACTATTTAACCGTTATCCCCACGGAGGATGGCTTTACGCTGAATGTCGATACCGACAAATTTGCCGACATTGTCAACTACGCCTACGACCTGATCTACAACCATGGCACCACCTATATTGAGCGCTATGACTACATTGAGGAAAGTAAGGGCGTCGGCATCTTCTTTGATAACCGCGCGATGTTCATGCTCACAGGACTTGGAACCGGTAACTATTTCCGCAACGAAAAAGCCGATTATGGCATTATCCCCTGCCCGAAGTATGACGAGTTCCAGGAAAAATACTGCACCACAAACGACCAGTGGGGTCTCTCCTGCTCGATTCCGACCACGGCAACCGATCCGGCTCGTACCGGCGCGATCACCGAGGCTCTCTGCGCCCTCAGCGGTAAAATCGTTTACCCCACCTACTACGAGGATGTTCTCTCGGAGCGCAATACCCGCGATGAGGAATCCAAGCAAATGCTGGAGCTGATCTTCTCGAATATCATCTACGATCCCGGTATCACCTTCGGCACAGCGGAAGCCTACGTTCCCCTTTATAAGCTGGTCAAGGACAAATCCTCGGATGTTGCCAGCTGGTCCGCTCGTTATGGCGGAAAAATCCAGTCAAAGTTTGACGATCTCTTCGAATATGTAACCGACAATTATGACTGACAAAATGGGGACGCACTTAACACGTCCCCATTTTCTTCTCCCCAAGGAAACGCCCTGCCATTCTCCCGCCAAAAAAGCGGATATGGAAACAATTCTCCCACGATCGGAGGTAAGATTTGTCATGAAACCATTACTTCGCGCATTATTTACCTTTTTACTCTTTGCGCTGACCATGAGCTTCCTCTTTGCCTGCTCGCAAGGCAGTGAACAGGAAACGGGCTCCTCGCAGACATCCCATCCGCCCCAGACCACCGAGCCGCCGGTCAACCCGCCCAAGCTGACCGAGCTGCATGTCGAGGGGGGATATGAGCTCTCCTTCTCCGCGGAAATCACGTCCTACACGGTACAGATTCCGGCAGGACGTCCCGCCGTTCCGCAGGTTTCAGCCAAGGCCGAGGAAAATGCCTCGCTCACCATTCATCAAGCCACAATCCCCGATCAGGAAGAGAGCGGTACCGCGCGGATTACGGTCACCAAGGACGGGGTATCCTGTGATTATACAGTCACCTTTGTCAAGGATGCCGCGCAGGGCTTCCAGCTTCAATATGCCGATGTCTACACCTATGCTCCGGCATATACCCCCAAGGAGGGGGAAAAGCTTACCTTTTCCAGCTCAAATACCTCGGTTTTAACCGTGGATAACACCGGTAAGGTAACCGCTGTCGACTTGTCGGACACCGCTACGATCATTACCGCCTCGGTCGGCGCAACCGAGGTCGGACGATTGGTGGTGGATCGCGTCATCAAGGCACCGCTGAATATCTTTTTGATTATCGGACAGAGTAACGCTTATGGCTGGCACGACGTACCGGCCGGAGCAACACAAAGCAAATATTTCAGCGAGCAGAAGCGTCAGTATGACACGCCGCTGCCCGGCACGGTATGGGGCGATTCGGTTACGACCGCTTACGACGATTACTCCTTCTCGGGCATGCAGGATCTCTGTAGCAAGCGCGGCTTTTCCGGCTTCCATCCTGCCTTGGGTAAGGAATGGTACGCACTGACCGGCGAAAAATCGCTGATGCTGAAAACCGCCGTCGGCAGTACGCCGATCGAGGCCTGGACGGCTGATCCGAGTCTGATGTTCTACGGAATTGACCTCTACGCCATGACGGTCGAACGCTTCCGTTATTATGAGGAGCTGTTTGCCACCGCAGATTCCAAGTTTACCGTCAATCGCATCTATGCCTTCTGGCTGCAGGGAGAAACCTGTCAGGAATATGTTTACGATTCCTCGAAATTCACCTGGGCGAACAAGAACGGACAAACCAACTATCCCTACTACGGTGACTGGCGAAAGCCCACCCGCACGCGAAAGCTGATGACATCGGAGGAATATTACTCGTATTTTATGAGTATGTATCAGTCTCTTGTCAAGGATATCGGCTTGGAATTCATCGGCATCCTGCCGACACGCGCGATGGAATCGGTCAGCTCGGAGGAAAACCGCCGCGAACAGCAGTTAGTCGATTTGGTGGCACCGCGAGCAGCTCAATTTGCCTTAAACTATCGGGATAACGGCAATATCGCCATCGTAACGCTTAAGACCGAGATCGGGCGCACCGAATCCTATGCCGACAAAACCGCCGAAGGCTGGGGGTATCTCGGCTGCTACAACATTCATTATAATCAGCTTGGGTATAACGCGATCGGCAAGGATGCCGCCATGCAAACGTATTACCGCCTCGTCGCCAGCGAAGCACAAGCCGCAACCGACATTTGCGTACTGGATACAGACGGAAGAACGGTCTTGACGGATGGTGAAACCATCCGCATAGAATGCGGCAGTACGCGTCAGATCACCGCTTACGTTCTGCCCCTCTTTGCCGCAGATTCCACGCTTCAATTTTCCATTTCCGATACCAACCTCTGCACCATCGACGATTACGGTGTGATTACCGTACCGTATCATGACGACACCGTTGGAAAAACCGCAACCCTGACCATCTCAAACGGCGTCATACAAAAGGTCATCACGCTCGCCTTTACCTGATGAGCGACACGCAAAAAAATTCGTACCAATAATAAGGAGGGGAAGAAGCGAAAACAATCCGCTTCCTCCCCTCTCGCTTACAAGACAGTCCATACCACCATGACAGGAGAATCACCATGAAGCCACAGGAACGGCATGCCCTGCGTTTTTTCGGACGCACGTATGAAAAAGACGAGACGATATATTTTAACTGGTCACTGTCCGGCTTTGTTTTCCGATTTCACGGCACCTGCGCCAAAGCCAGGCTTCTCACAAGCCTCGGCTATCACGGTGCCTCGCCGGAAAACAACGCCACCCTCTGGGTTTCGATCGACGGCGATGAGGCGCACCGACGTCTGCTTACGCTGGATACCGCCGAGGGCTGGTATACCCTGGCCGAGAGGCTGACAAACGAACCGCACACCATCCGTGTGGTCAAGCGCGTGGAGGTCGGTTACGCCACGGCAGGCATAGCCGAGCTTTGTCTTGACGGTCCCCTTCTTGAGCCGCCGAGCGCAAGACCGAGACGAATCGAATGCATCGGAGACTCCTTTACCTGCGGTGACGGATGCTACACGGTCGGAGGAAAGGATGCCTATGTGTCGGCCAACCAGGACGCCACGATGTCCTACGCCCGTCTCCTCGGCGATTATTTTGATGCCGAGGTGCATGTGATCGCCAAATGCGGCATCGGCCTTGTCTGGAACTATGCCGGAAACACGGCCGAGGACGGCGCTATTGCCCTGCCGCAGATCTATTCCTATACCGATTATTTCAACGAAGGCTCCTCCCTTCTCTGGCATTTTGAAGACTTTCCGCCAGACCTCATCCTTCTCAATATCGGAACCAACGATGCTTCCTATATTGCCAAAGACCGTGAGCGATGGTTCACAACCTATCTTACCTTCTTGCAAAGCCTGCAAAGCTACCATCCCGGCACACCGATTCTCTGCACGCAGGGCGCCGTGAACTGCTTCTCCTCCGAAACGGCCTTAGCCGTCCTTGAGGAACGCGCCACAGCGGCCGGCCTGACGGATATCCGGTTTTATCCGATGATGCCGGACTATGATCCCGTAACCGACGGTTGCGGTGTGGGAATGCATCCCTCCCCCGCAACCCACAGAAAAACCGCCGCACAGCTGATTGACATTATTGAGCGTCTTGGCTTGCTGTCAGAAGAGCCACAGCGAAAATAAGAGAACATCCGCAGGAAAAACCGCGATTCTACGACATCAGCAAACGGCGATCCTGTAATTTTCAACAAAAAGAGTTCAATAATCTTAGGCACAAAGCACATTACATGAAACCTCAAAAAACAGTAAAATGATGCTGTAAGAAGTTATCCCGTTTAACAGGAGGACACACAATGAAACCCATAAAAATTGGTCTGTTACCGTTATATGTAAAGCTGTATGATGAATGCCTTTCTTGGATGAGACCCAAGGTTGAGGCCTATTATGCCGATGTTACCGAAAAGATGAGAGCCACCGGTCTTGAGGTGCTCACCAGCCCCATCTGCCGTTTGGAGGATGAATTCCGTGCCGCGATCACGCAGTTCGAGCGCGAGGGTGCTGAGGTACTGGTTACGCTCCATCTGGCCTATTCGCCGTCTTTGCAATCGGAAAAGCCCCTCAAGGAATGCAGGCTGCCGATCGTTATTCTCGACACCACACCGGATTTTGAATTCTTCCCGGAGGGCTCCACCGAGGGAATCGATTACGATCACGGCATCCATGGTGTTCAGGATATGTGTAATCTGCTCATTCGGAATGAAAAGCCGTTCAGCATCTTTGCCGGCCATTATATCGAGTCGGATGTTTGCCAAAAGGTGGCAGACTGCGTGCGGGCTCATGTTGCCGCCAAGGCATTGGCCACCGCGCGCGTCGGTATCATTGGCGAGCCCTTCGACGGCATGGGCGACTTCCGCGTCCCCTATGAGACGCTGAAGGAGGAGATCGGCATTGAGGTAATTCCCTATGATCCTACGGTTATTGCCTCCTACGCGGACAAGGTTTCAAACGAGCAGATTCTTTCGCTGAAGGAAGAGGACAGCGCCCGCTTTGATAACGACGGTGTTTCGGACGCCCTCTATGAGGAGGTCACGCGCGTTTCGCTTGGCGTGAAGGCTTGGTATGAAACCGAAAAGCTCGATTCCTTCACCGTGAATTTCTTAGCAGCCGGCAAAACAACCGGTCTTCGCCATATGCCCTTTGACCGCGCCTGCCGCGCCATGGAAGAAGGAGTCGGCTATGCCGGTGAGGGTGACGTCCTGACAGCCGCCTTTGTCGGTGCGCTGCTCCACGGCTGGGAAAACACCTCCTTTGTGGAAATGTTCTGCCCGAACTGGAAGGATGAATATGTATTTTTGAGCCATATGGGTGAATATAATCTCCGGGTTGCCGGCAAGCGTCCGCGCATGATCGTGCGTTCCTTCCCCTTTGCGGACACAGGAGATCCCTATGCGATCATGGCTCCGATGATGCCCGGCAAGGCTGTGCTTGTTAATCTGGCGCCGCTCGGCAAGGGCCGCTATGCGCTGATTGCCATGGATGGCACGATGCAGGCGGTTTCTGATAACAGCCGCTTCGTCAATGTGGTAAACGGCTGGTTCAAGCCGAACACCGATCTGCGCACCGTTCTGCAAACCTACAGCAAGAACGGCGGCACGCATCACAGCGCTTTGGTTTACGGAATTGAGGCCGAAAGCCTCGCACCGATTGCCGAGGCCTTTGGTTGGTCATTTACCGTTATTTAACGGATTATGAAAGGAATATCATTATGAAAAAGCTCAGAATTGGTGTATTTGGTGCCGGACGCGGTTGCACAATGATTAACGTTTTGCTCACGCACCCCGATGCCGAGGTCGTCGCAATTTGCGACAAGTATAAGCCCTTGCTCGACAAGGCCGGCAAGCTCGCCGAGGAAAAGGGCGTGAATGTAGCCCTGTTTGAGGACTTTGAGGAGTTTTTCAAGTACGACATGGACGCTGTCGTTCTGGCCAACTATGCATGTGAGCACGTTCCGTTTGCGGTTCGCCTCCTGCGCTCGGGCAGACACGTTATGAGCGAGTGCCTGACCTGCGCTTCGATGGCACAGGCCGTTGAGCTGATTGAAGCGGTGGAGGAAAGCGGCAAGGTCTATGCTTACGCCGAAAACTACTGCTATCAGGATACCACCTTTGAAATGTGGAGAAGCTATCGCAACGGCGAAATCGGTGAAGTGCTGTATGCACAGGGCGAATATGTCCACGATTGCACCGGCGAATGGCACAACCTCACCCAGGGTGATCCCAACCACTGGAGAAACAACTGCTTCTCCACCTTCTACTGCACGCACGGTATTGCTCCCGTCTTCATGATCACCGGCCACCGCCCGGTCAAGGTTTCCGGCTTTGAGGGAACCTGCGCCGAATATACGCAAAAGTGCGGTCTGCGTGACGCAACGCTCGGTATGGAAATCATTACACTTGATAACGGCGCTATCGTCCGTTGCATCAACGGTAACCTGCGTCACCACAATCCTGCCGGTATCACCTCGAGCTATATTGTCTACGGTGAGAACGGTATGCTCGAATCCTCCCGCTACAAGGGAAGCACGGTTCACAAATATACGCTCACCGAGGGCTGCTCCGAGTATACGCCCGAAAAGCAGGTAGAGGCCGATCTGGCCAAGAAATTCAACACGCACGGCGGTGCTGACTTCTATCCGACTCACTTCTTCATCGAAAAGATTCTCGGTAATGAGATTGGCTTCCGTTACAGTATCGACGTCTATCAGGCTGTTGATATGTGCATTTGCGGTATTCTCGCGTATCGCTCGATTCTGAACAACAGTATGTCGATCGATGTTCCCGATCTTCGCGATCCGGCACAACGCGACAAGTACCGTAACGATCACGCCTGCACCTTCGCATACGAAGCCGGCGATCAGAGAATCCCGAACAACCACCACGGTGTTGTTATTCCCGACGATGCTCCCTGCTATGAGGAGATGAGAAAGCTCTGGAACAAGGCCGAGGGCAATTCGTACTCGGAAAACCAAGTAGCAGCATTCTGTCAATAGCTTCGCCTTCCTTGAGAAACAGAAGGAGAACGGTATGGACTATTTAACAAAAATCGCAGCCGAGCTCGGCACGTCGCGCTCCTCGGTCTATCGCGCCATGAAATATATGCAGCCGATGAGCGCCGACACGCGTAAACGGATTATTGATTATGTCAAAACCAATTATCCGGATAAGCTCGCACAGTTAAATGCCTCACACAATGGGATTGCCCGTAAGCAGATAGCCATCATCATGCCCTACAAGCCCAAATACTTTTGGGAAGAGGCTGTTCGCGGGATGGAGGCAGCCAAAATCGCCTTCAAAACATCACCGGTTGAGCTGAAATATATTTTCTATTCCGGTGCGCTTTCGGAGGAAGAGCTGATTTCGATCCTCGGCAGTCTGGAGGTTAATACCGCCGATGCTCTTTGCATCGTGCCGGTCAATTCCGAAAAGGTAGCCGAACGCATCAACGAAATTGCAGGAAAAATCCCCGTCGCCATCTTTAACGAGATGTGCGACGGGGCCAGCACCTTCCTCAATGTCATCAGCGATGGCTATGCCGAGGGGCAGGCGATCGGCGCCATGGTCAAGAACCATTGCCCTCCCGATTCGCATGTTGTGATGATCTCGACCGAAACCTACCGAAGCAATATCTTTGCCGATCGCATCCGCGGGTTCTACGAGGTTTTCCATGCGACGTCTCCCTCTCCCATCATCGATGAGATCAATATCGAATATAACGACCGATACAACTATCATACCATTCTTCCGGCCATGATGGCAAGAAAGGTATTTGAGTGCTTTGAGGCCATTGAGCGCAAGGGCGGAAGGGTTCATGCCACCTATGTGACAAACGGAGCGCTTCTACCGCTGTTTATTGCCTTACGGAAACTGGATCGGCGTGATGTTTTCGTGTTCGGCCATGAGCTGAACGCCAAAGCGCTTGAATTCTTCAAGACCGATATGCAGGGCGGCTATGTCAGACAGGATATTTATATGCAAGGATATGCTGTTGTGGAGGGGCTGATCCAAAAGCTCTTTTTCGATCGGCGTATCTATCCCGACATCTATCACACACAGTTTGATATCGGTTGCTATATCAATCCGACCAATCCCTCCTGATTTTTGGTCGGAACACGCGAATTTTGGGTAGACAAAAACAAAAAACTATGCTATACTGTTACCCGATATAAAAGAACCGAAAGCACCCTGACCGGGTGCTTTCCTAAACAGGTGATATTTATGAAAAAATTAAAAATCGGCGTTGTCGGCGTCGGCCGAGGAAAATCCATGATGCATTACTGCCAGCAGGCAGAGAATGCCGAAATGGTGGCCATCTGCGACAAATGGGCGCAGGGACTGGAGGCCACCAAGCAAGAGCTCAACCAGGACAGCATTGCTTACTATACCGATTACGACGAATTCTTGAAGCATGACATGGACTGCGTTATGCTGGCCAATTACGCCTCCGAGCACGCGCCCTTTGCCATCAAAGCGATGAAAAGCGGCAAGCATGTCATCAGCGAGGTGTTACCGGCACAGACCATGGCCGAGGCGGTTGCCCTGATTGAGACGGTTGAGAAAACGGGCAAAATCTATTGCTACGCGGAAAACTACTGTTATATGGGTGCGCCGCGTGAAATGCGGACGCTGTACCGTAACGGCCGTTTGGGCGACTTTGAATACGGTGAAGGGGAATATCTTCACAACTGTGAATCGATTTGGGAGGATATCACCTACGGTGAGCGCGATCATTGGCGCAATCAAATGTCTGCCTTTTTCTACTGCACACATTCGGTGGGGCCGTTACTGCACATCACCGGCCTGCGCCCGAAAACCGTAACCGGCTTTGAGGGTATTCATAACGCACGTATGGCCCGCATGGGCGCCAGAGCCGGGCACATGGCGCTGGAGATCGTCCGTTTGGAAAACGGTGCTTTGCTCAAGAGCATTCACGGCGTCGGTCCTTCGCGCAATTCGGTATGGTACAGCGTTTACGGCGCCAAGGGGCGCGTGGAATCGGCGCGCGAAGATGCTATGGCAGGCGACAACAATCATGTCTACGAGCATCTCGACGATACCACACAAGCCCCGGCCAGCTATGAGCACGTTGACGAGCTGAGTGAGCAGGGCAAAAAGAGCGGCCACGGCGGCAGCGACATCAAGTGTCTCTACTACGCGGTCGAACGCATTCTCGGCGATGAAGCCTCGGAAACCATTGATGTTTACGAAGCGATCGATATGTGGATGGTCGGCCACTTTGGCTATCTGTCGGCAATGGCCGGCGGTATCCCGATGGCCATCCCGGATCTTCGCCTTCCGGCCGAGCGAGAGGTCTATCGACAGGATCACCGCTGCACCGATCCCCGCGTTGCCGGCGATCAGCTCCTTCCCTCGTATCTCCAAGGCGATCTTACGATTTCCGATGAGGTCTACCATGCCATTCGGCAGAAATGGGAAGCCAAGCAACCGAAAGGAGAGGCATAACGATGGAACAGTTAATTATGTATTGGGCAGACGACGGTACACCCGCTGTCCGGCCGACCGTCCCCGAGGGACTGCGTCTTGCTACGCTTCCCGAGCTTTCCGATGGGATCGATCAATGGCTTGATGTCGTACAATACGGCCTGTCGGAGGGAAAGCAAGACGAGGCATTCTATCAGAGCGTAATGATCGGTCATGCCGGATACAACCCCTTCTACTGCTATCTGGTCATGGACGGCAAGCAGGCGGTCGCCACCATAACCGTTATCTTCTATCCCGAAACGGCCGACGGCTACATCCATATGGTAGCCTGCAAGGAATCGCACCGTGGCCGCGGTATCGGCACCTATATGAATCAGCTTGCGGTTTATCTCCTGAAAGCCCACGGTATGAAAACCGCCAGCTTAACCACCGATGATTGGCGTATTCCGGCCATCAAGTCCTATTTGCGTGCCGGCTTTCGTCCCGACCTCTCCACCGAGGATTTCCGTCAGCGTTGGGAGGCGATCAACCGAACAATCCACGGTTGAGCAGGATCGGTTTCAGACAATCTTAACCCAAACAGACAGACGATATCCTCGTTCTGTCTGTTTTTTTGTCATACGTCAGGGCCGCGTGTCAAAATATGATACATTTTAGAGCGAAAAAGGATAAATAAGTATGGACAAAAGCCGAAAAATATGCTATACTGTTATCGATATCCTGCGAAAGGAGAGAAGGGATATCAACAAGAGAATGCTGGACGACAGCTGTTTTTCAGTATAGCGCCGGGACCGCAAATTCCTCTTCTGCGGTTGACGAGGCGAGGGTTATCGAAAGATTCGGCGGATACCCTCCGGTGTGCGGCAAACGTGAAAAATCGGTTAAAACCCATCGGTAACGGTGAAACAAAGCCGATTTGTGCCGCAAATACAAATAAATAGAAGAGGTTTATCGCCTATGTGCGGAATTGTAGGTTACAACGGTTCGCGTCAGGCAGCCGATATTCTCCTTGACGGGCTGAAGAAGCTGGAATATCGGGGCTATGACTCGGCCGGTATTGCTGTGTTCGAAAACGGACACATAAAGGTTGAAAAAGCCAAAGGCCGTCTTGCTAATTTGGAAGATCGGCTTGTCGTCAGCGGCACACCCTTGGGTCATGTCGGCGTCGGTCACACACGCTGGGCCACTCACGGGGAGCCCTCCGACATCAATTCGCATCCCCATTCGCACGGTCGTGTCACACTCGTGCATAACGGTATCATCGAAAACTACCTATCGCTGAAGCGCTCGCGGGAAGCGATGGGCAACAAGTTTGTTTCGGAGACCGATACCGAGGTTATCGCTCATCTGATTGATTACTATTATAACGGCAATCCTGCCGACGCCATCATCCGTGCCGTCGGACGCATTGAGGGCTCTTATGCGCTCGGTGTACTTTTTGAGGATATCCCCGATAAGCTTTTTGCCGTTCGTAAGGACAGTCCTCTCATTGTCGGTGTCGGTGAAGGGGAATGCTTCATCGCATCGGATGTCCCTGCTATCTTAGCTCATACCAGGCAGTATTATCTGATCGAACAGCAGGAGCTCGCCGTGCTGTCTCCGGAGGGTGTTACACTCTATGATTTCGGCGGAAATGACATCACCGCCACCAAAGAGCTTCTCACCGCCGATTGGGACGTAGAAGCCGCCGAAAAAGGCGGATTCCCCCACTTTATGCTCAAGGAAATCCACGAACAGCCCTCCACGCTGGAGCGCGCCATGATGCCTCATTTTGTGGACGGCATTGAGAATATTCTGAGAGAAGAAATCCCCGACACCTCCGGCATTCGCCGTTTTGTGATCGTGGCCTGCGGCTCGGCCATGAACGCCGGTATGCTCGGTAAGAACGCAATAGAAAAGCTGGCCCGCATTCCGGTCGATGTCTGCATTGCCTCGGAATTCCGCTATGCCAACCCCATTCTGCGGGAGGGCGATGTCGTCATCATCATCTCGCAGTCGGGAGAAACCGCCGACTCGCTGGCCGCTCTCCGTCTGGCCAAGGCCAAGGGAATTCCGGTCTATGCTATTGTAAATGTCGTCGGCTCCTCCATTGCCCGCGAGGCCGACAATACAATCTATATCTGGGCGGGCCCCGAAATTGCCGTCGCGACCACCAAGGCCTATTCCTCGCAGGTTGCCGTTCTCTTTACGCTGGCACTCCGCCTGGCCTACGATCGCGGCACGGTGCCGTACGAGCGAATCGTCAAAATCGCCGAGGATATGAAGAAGATTCCCACGCTCGTATCCGACCTGCTAAGCGAGGAACGCATCGCGCAGTATCAGCATCTTGCCTCCTTCAACACCAATAAGCACGATTTCTTCATCATTGGCCGTGGACAGGACTATGCCATTGGCTGTGAAGGCTCGATGAAGATCAAAGAGGTGTCCTATATGCACTGCGAAGCCTACGCCGCCGGCGAGCTCAAGCATGGTACCATCTCACTCATCACCGAGGGTGTTCCCTGCCTTGCCATTGCTACCGACCGTGCGTTGGTGGAAAAAACCGTCAGCAATATCAAAGAGGTAAAAGCACGCGGTGGTCAGGTTTTGTATCTTTGTACCGAGGGCTTGGCCAAGGATCACGATTTCTATGATTTTCTCATCGAATTACCCGAAATCGACGAACTGCTAATGCCGCTTCTTGCCATTGTACCGCTTCAGACCTATGCCTATTATACGGCTGTCTATCGCGGATGTGATGTCGATAAGCCGAGAAATCTGGCAAAGAGCGTAACCGTAGAATAAAATTTGCCCCCTCCTTCCCAAGCAACCAAAAGGCAGCTCGTATGAGCTGCCTTTTCTTTTTTTGATCTTTTTTCTAAACTGTCCGCGTACTGTCCGCATTATCCGCTATACTGTTCTTGCCCGACGGGAAAGGAGGAAACCGATGGAAGAGCCCGAGATTGTCCTCACCTGCCATGAGCAGCGTATCCAAACACTCGAACGCGATATGTCGGCCATGCAAGGCGTTCAAGATGAAATTCGTTCCATGCACGAAACGCTTGTCACACTGGTAAACGAAATGAAGCATGCCAATGAGCATTTGGCCAGACATGAACGAAAAATCGACGAAATCGAAGGGGCACCCAAGCTTCGCCTGCAACAAATTGTGACCGCCATCCTTGCGGCACTGAGCGGCGGCTTGGTGACGGTCTTTTTGACAAGAATCCTCGGATAAGGGTAAGCGGATAACCGCATCCCCGGATCGCACACGGGAAGCTGCGGCACGGCAAGCTATCGAGCCGTGCCGCAAATACGCCCTTTTGGTGCAAAAACTCACCGAAATCTCCCCAAAAATTCCGACATTTCGGATTTATTGTTGACTTTATTCCGATTTTACGGTATACTGACAGCAACGAAACAAAGTGAGGTATTACTATGATCTATTTGGCAAGCTGTCCCATTTGCGGCCGTATTCTCGGAAAGGGCACACCATCCTCCCATTGGGAGCTCGGCTGTCCCAAATGCGGCGAATATATCGCCTTGTCCTTTTCCGAGACCGGCGTTACCGCGGTGGTTTCCCTGCCGCTGAAGAAAGCGCAACGCCCCTCCACCATCCCATATGCCGCAGAGATACGTTGAACTTGAGCATCCATCAAGAGGAACCTGGCTGATTCGTCACACCGTGACGCGCCGGGTTCCTTTTATTCTTTTGAAAGGAGAATTGCATGACCTATTCCGAAAGACAAAACGCCATCCTCCACGCGATGAGCCAACGACGCCACGACACCATGGCTCATCTGGCAAGCGAATTCGGTGTTTCGGTTCGAACCATCCGCCGAGACATTGAGACCTTGAGCCTCAAGGAGCCGCTGTATACCAAGCAGGGCCGTTACGGCGGCGGTGTCTATCTGCTGGACTGCCGCCGCACAGAGGAACTGCGGCGCGAGGCGCTTTGGCAAGCGCTTTGCACGTGGGTGCGCGAGCATTCTGCCGAAATTCTGCCACTGTCAAGCGAAATCAGTGAAGCCTCGTTGTCTGCTATTTGCCGCCGTTTGCTCACTATGCTCGACAGCAAGACATCGCCGTAAGGAGGCTTTTTCATGTCCGTATGGCCCCATCTGCGCCACCATATGTCCTGTCACCCGAATGCCACGGTTTCAGACGGCAAACGAACACAAACCTATGAAGAATGGCTCTTGGACATTGAACGCTTTGCCCATAAGCTTCGTCCTCATTCCTGCGCCGCCATTCTCTGCCCTTCCCCATGGCATACCGCCACCGCGTATCTTGCCTGCCTGGCGTCCGGCACCACCGCCCTTCCTCTCCCCGCCGATCACCCGATAATCGCTCGAGATCATCTTCACCTGGTACAGCCCTCGGCGATTCTCACCGAGGATGACGGTGTCTTAACGATACACCCACACCAATCGAAGCCATCCTCCCTTCCTGCCATCCACAATGCCCCTGCCCTCATTCTCTTTACTTCCGGAACAACCGCCGCACCAAAGGGAGTCTGTCTCAGCGAAACAAACCTGATGACAGCACTATCCGATTTCCGCGGTCTTCTTCCCTTTACCCCCGAGGATCGTCTTTTCTTGAGCGGTCCGCTTTGTGATGCCGATTCGTTGATTAGCTTGCTTCTTCCCGCCTTGGAGCATGGGACTTCGCTATACTTTTCCTCCACATTCCTCCATCCAACACGATTTTTCTCTCTTTTGGAACGGGAACATATCACGATCTGCTATGGTCCCCCGACACAATGGGCAGCAAGACTGCGCTTTATGTCCCGTCAGCTGCCGCTTCGCACCCTTCTCATTGGCGGCGAATGTCTCACTCCACCCTTGGCCGATGCCATCGCGGCGGCCTTTCCGCAGGCAAAGCGACTGGTCGGTTACGGCGCTGCCGAGACAAGCGGATGGATTGCGCTCTCGGAAGCACAGGATGGCCCCTCGTTTTCCACGGTACTACGCCCCCTGCCATCGGTTCGGATAACGCGGTCAAACGATTCGCTTCGGATTGGCGGAGCCCGTGTCATGATGGGGTATCTTGAGCGAGCTGCAACCATATCTTCTGTTCAAGCCGTCTGGGAGAGCGGCGATCTTGCGACCATCACCGAGGACGGCCTGCTTTCCCTCCATGGCCGCGCCGCCGCTTCTCGCGATCCCGAAAGCGTCCAAGACGACACGTTCGCGATAGAAAGCGCCCTGTCCCGCGATCCTCGCGTTTGGGAAGTCCAATACCGTCCCGGGATCTCCCCCGACGGGAAGGATGCCGTGCTCCAGTTGGTGGGGGCATTCGTACACCCCGACGAGCTTCGTGCCGTTTGGCAGCGCTATCTTCCCGATCGCTTGCTTCCCAAGCAAATCGAAATCGTCGATGCCCTTCCCCAAACACCCAATGGCAAGCACTTGCGTCGAAGCTACGCCACCTGAGTCCCCCACCAAAGAAAAAGCAGAGGACAGAAGCCTCTGCTTTCAAAATCAGTTTTTGCGATCGAAGGCCGGATTAATCGCGTAAAAATTCTTGGCATCGAGCTGTTCCCGTACCATGCCGAGTGCTTCGGCGAAGCAATCAAAGGAGAATGGATTTTGCGACATCCATATTTTTTAAATTTTCCATTTGATGTTCAGACTGTCCTTTGATGCGTCGATGCGCTCAATCAGACAATCCACAACCGTAATCTTATCGCTTACGGTCAGTTCTTCCCAATGCTCCATATAATCTGTGATCTCGCCCACACGGTCGATATCACGCTCGTCAAGCTGTGCGATCTCGGCGTACAGCTTTTTCTTTTCGGTGTCAAGCTCTGAAACACGATTGTTTATGTATTCCATCACCGTGGCGTTTGCAGAAATAACCTTATCAAGCAGGGCGGCAATCTCCTTGTCGATCTCCTCAATTCTCGTTTTTAATTTGATGATTTGAAGATTGTATCCCTCGTTCTGATGCGCCGATAAAGTCGCAAATTCCACTAACTTTTTCTGCATTTCCTCAAATACTATCGCATCTACTACGTCGGCATCAAGTGAACCAAAATGACATCCACCCGCATGATACTTGTTGGTGCAGAGATAATAGCGGTTATCGGATTTGGTTTTGCAACGGTAGATCTTGGCGGTCAGCGCATAGCCGCAATGGGCGCACTTGATCTTGCCCGCAAGCCAGGTTGCTTTCGCCTTGACGGGCTTTGCTACACTTCGATTATTCAGACACTTGGAACGGCATTTGATCCACACATCTGAGTCCACAAGTCCCTCGTGGGGAGCCAGCACTAATGTGTGTCCTTCGAGAGAAACCGTTTTTCGTTTGGTGTCTGTTCCCGAATAGAGATACGCGCCGTTTGTGCCGATAAAATCCTCAGGAATATTGGCAATATTGGTGCCTTGTGCCTTAAAAAAGTCATATAAGCGGTAGTCCGCACGGACGTACACGGGATTGATGACTAAATCACGCAAACGACTTCTGTTGAAAAGGTTTCCGTCACGCTTGGTGATGCCCATCAGTTCCAGTTGCCGTATCACGTCACCGAAAGACGTTTGCGGTTCGGAATACATCGAATAGATCAGTCGAACCACCTCTGCTTCATGTTCAATCGGCTCGTACATTTTTGTTCGCACACCGTCAATTACGGTGTCCTTGAGTGTAAAGCCGAACGGAACTCGTCCGCCCATATAAAAGCCTCGCTTGCTTCGTGAAGCGTATGCGTCAATGACACGTTGCTGTATGGTTTCGCGTTCCAACTGTGCGAAGATCATAACGATCATCAGCATCGCCTTACCGATGGGAGTTCCCGTATCAAACTTTTCCATCGTACTGACGAACTCCACGTGATGCTTTTGGAAAATGTCAATCACATTCGCAAAATCCAAAACCGAACGGCTGATACGGTCGAGTCTATATACGATCACTCGCCGTATTTTGCCTGCCCGTATATCCCGAAGCATTTCCGAGAATGCGGGGCGATCAATATTTTTTCCGCTATATCCCTTGTCCGTATAGACCTTAATTTGTTGTCCAATCACTTCCTTTTTGCAAAATTCGACTTGACTTTCTACGGATATACTATCTATCCTGTCAACCGATTGCCTTGTATAAATTGCGTCGTAAAGACTCACTAAAACTCCCTTCCTCGCAAAAAGAAGCGGAGCTACTGACATCTATAATTATACGCCAGTAGCCCCTATTTTTCAAGTCCTATTTGACACATATTTGCGGAAAATCTCATAAAGCGTCGATTCGATTTCTCGTTTAATGGCGCGTCGCTCATCGGCTCGGTGCTCGGGTGTCGTATTGACGATAGTGAGCTTCTGCCCGAACACAAGGATCTCCCGTGTTTCTGTGCGATAGGTCGTCATAGGCGACCACCTTCCTTTTGCGATAAGTTTTGATGTTGATTGCGTGTGCCATAAGATCACACCTTTCTAAAAATATTCCGAACGTCTTGTCCGTTATGTTAAAATTTCGTATCATCCACCCAAAATCCTTGAAACACCATACCGTCGTGGAGAATGAATCTGCCTGCTTTGTCCTTCGGAATTTGCTCGGCTGCGGTGGTGTTATCCAGGATGATTTGGGATAGTATGGTATCGGCTCTGCCGCATACACGGCAGTCGATGTTGTTGCGGATCTGTCCCGAGAGAATGTTGGCATCGGGACGCTGCGTGGCGAGTATGAGGTGGATGCCAAAGGCTCGTCCTTGACGGGCAATCATCGAGAGTCGGTTTTCTATCAGACCGATTCTTTCTTTTTGCTCCTTCGTCATACCGGTTTTGTCAAGTACCTCTGCTACCTCGTCACAGGCGAAAATGTGGCGTTGTAAGGGGACTGCGCTATTCTTGTTATAGTTGCTTATGTTTGCGCATCCCACTTCTCTAAACATAGTTTTTCGCCTTTGTAGCTCATCGGTCAGTTCAGTTAAAATGGTGAGAAGCGTATCATCATCAAAGCACATTTTACATTTATCGTGCCATATCCTCGGGAAATCAACACCTCCCTTGAAATCGGCT
>SVSA01000013.1 GCA_015064545.1 Oscillospiraceae bacterium
AGATGTGGCTTTGTCCACGGTCCCTTTAACCTGATATGGGTAATGCCAACGTAGGGAGATTATGTTATGCCGCGCGAAATCGAAAAACGTGCTGCCTCCCCATCGATTGGGGAGGCAGTTTTGTTTTCCTTTTCTCTTCACGATCAATACCATGTTCCGTTGTCACACAATTTTTTCCGTAAAACGGAATGGAGGTATTTATGAATACTGTTATGCAATCCAAGCAACAGCGCACCCGTGCACTTACCGAATCGGCCATTATGGTCGCGCTTGCCACGATCCTCTCACTTTTTAAGCTGTATGAGCTACCGTGGGGAGGCTCCTTCACGCTGGCTTCTATGCTTCCTCTGGTTGTCGTCGGTTACCGTCATGGCTTCCGTTGGGGACTTCTCTCCTCGCTGGTATACAGCCTCATGCAAATGATGCTCGGCTTCGGCACCATCTCAGCCGCCTTTTTGCCGGGTGACGATCAGATGATCTGGTATCAGGCTGTACTAATGGTAATACTGGATTATGTTTTGGCCTTTTCGCTGATCGGCCTTGCCGGTCTCTTTCGTGATAAGAATCATCCTTCACGTTCCATGGCACTGGGCGCACTGGTCGGCACATGCGGACGCTTTGTGATGCACTTCTTCTCGGGTTGGATTCTTTGGGGCGCATGGGCCTCCTACTTCTTCGAGGACATGGATGCCACCACGGGAGGCACCTTTGGTGCTTGGGTGTTAAACCACTTCAGCGGACAAGGACTCGGCGCCTTCTATTCCCTCATCTATAACGCCTTTTATATGGTGCCCGAAATCTTGATTACCGTTCTGCTCGCCATTCTGATCGGCCGCATTCCTCAAATTCGGCAGAACGCTGTTTTCCCCGAAAGCTGAGTTTCTTTTTCGCGCGGCAATCTTGAGAAGCGATTGAATATCTGAACCACGTTTCAAGAAACAACGTTAAGTCAGTCAGAAGGAACAATATTATCATCAAAAAAGAGCCATCACAGTACGTGATGGCTCTTTTGGTAGACCGAAAAAAACTTAATGCGTTTTGTCCATGTAGGCTTAACCGCCGAGATATGCCTTCTTAATCTTATCGCTGGCAGCCAGCTCCTCGCCGGTGCCGCTGAGGGCAATACGCCCCGATTCGAGAACATAAGCGCGGTCGGCGATGGCAAGCGCCTTTTCGGCATTCTGCTCAACCAGAAGAATAGTCGTGCCAGCAGTATGAAGCTCCTTAATAATACCGAAAATCTGATCCACAAGGATCGGCGCCAAGCCCATCGACGGCTCATCCAGCATGAGCAGCTTCGGCTTACTCATCAGAGCACGGCCAATCGCAAGCATCTGCTGTTCACCGCCGGAAAGGGTGCCGGCGATCTGATTTTTTCGCTCTTCCAAACGGGGGAAGCGACGGAAAATATCGGCAATATCACTCTTAAAATTATCCTTACGAATATAAGCACCCATCTCAAGATTTTCGAGCACGGTCATCTGCAAGAAGATGCGGCGTCCCTCCGGCACATGGGCAAGGCCCTTGGCCAAAAGCTTATGCGCCTCGGTGTGAGAGATCGTCTCATCATGGAAGGAAATCGAGCCGGTACGGGCGCGAAGCAGACCGGAAACGGTTTTCAGAATGGTCGATTTACCGGCACCGTTGGCACCAATCAACGCAACAATCTCACCGTCATTAACCTCAAAGGACACATCCTTAATCGCATGGATCTTGCCATAATAGACGTTAATATGATCAACCTTTAACATAATGATCAGCCGTCCTTTCTGCCCAGGTAGGCCTCAATCACCTGCGGATTCGCCTTGATTTCCTCCGGCGATCCCTTGGCAATGACCTTACCGTAGTTAAGAACACAAATACCTTCACAAATACCCATGACCAAGTTCATGTCATGCTCAATCAGCAGAATGGCAATTTCAAAGGTATCGCGAATCCGACGGATATTCTCCATCAGCTCAGCGGTTTCAGAAGGGTTCATACCGGCCGCAGGCTCGTCAAGCAGTACAATGGAAGGATTCGTGGCCAAAGCACGCACAATTTCCAGGCGTCGCTGTGCGCCATAGGGCAGGCTTCCTGCCTGATGATCCGCCAGATCGGCCATGTGGAAGAAATCGAGAAGTTCAAGCGCTCTTGCCTTCGCCTTCTTTTCCTCCTTCTGATAGCCAAACAGGTGCGTCACCGCGGCAAGCATATTCTCCTTCATTTCGTTGTGAAGGCCAACCAGCACATTATCCAGTACCGACATTTGAGAGAACAGTCGAATATTCTGGAAGGTACGTGCGATACCCATTTTGTTTACCTGGTGCGTGGACTTACCGGCGGTATTGTACCCGTCGAGCATGATGCTGCCGCGCGTCGGCTGGTAGACATTGGTCAGAAGATTAAAGACGGTGGTTTTACCGGCACCATTCGGGCCGATCAATCCGGCAATTTCGGTGCGGCCGATGATCAGCGAAAAATCGTCAACAGCCGTCAAGCCGCCAAAGTCGATACCCAGATGACGAGCCTCAAGAATCGGATCCTTGTCAACGTCACGCTCGGGTACAAAGGCATTGGTCGGCAATGGCACGAGGCGGGAGGATTTACTCTTATCCGACATTGGTTACTCCCCCTTCTCTACGGCACTTGCCGTCTTTTTCTTTTTGAAAAACGCCAGCACATTTTTGAGCGTCCAACGTCCCTTGAGCTCAACAAATTTCGGTGAAGCATTGAGGAGCATGATCGCGATCAGAAGCACCGAATAGGCAAGCATACGGTAGTCCGAGACCTCACGGAGAAGCTCGGGTAATGTACGAAGCAGGATCGCAGCGATAATCGAACCGCGCACGCTTCCCATACCGCCGAGAACGACGATAACAAGAATTTCGATCGACATATTATAGTCAAAGGTTGTTGCCTTGACATTGGAGAAAGCATGACCGTAAAGAACGCCGGCCATTCCTGCAAAGAATGCGGCCAAAACAAAGACAAGCAGCTTATAATATGTGACATTAACGCCACTTGCCTCGGCGGCAATACGGTTATCGCGAATTGCCGTGATGGCGCGTCCGTGACGCGAATTCTTCAGATTCATCATAACGATTACGGTAATGAAAACGAGAAGAATACCAAAGGGCAAGAGCGTTTCGGGATCGGAATAGATCGGAAGCGTATTTAAGCCGAGCGCACCACCGGTTACATCAAGGTTTGTAATGACGTTTTTAATAATCTCACCGCAACCAAGGGTAACAATAGCAAGGTAGTCACCTTTCAAGCGAAGCGCAGGAAGACCGACAAGCAAACCAATCACCGCCGCAAGCAAGCCGCCGACAATCATCGAAATCGGAAGGCTGACAGCGATCGGGAGAACTGTGGAGAGCTTGATCGAAAGCAAGCATCCCGAAAAAAGACCGACCGACATAAAGCCCGCATGGCCGAGCGAAAGCTCGCCGAGCAAACCGACAACAAGATTCAGCGAAACAGCAAGTACGATGTAACAGGACAGCGGAACCGCCATATAGTAAAGCTGTCTGCTAAGTCCGCCGCCGTAGAGCAACACCGAAACCAGGACATAAAAGGCAACCAGAAGATAGACGGTCACCGCGTTTCGTGAGAAGAATCGTTTGGCAAAGGATGTTTTCATAGTCTTACACCTTCTCACTGATTTTTTTGCCGAGGAGACCGGTCGGCTTCACGACAAGGACAATAACCAGCACAAGGAAGACGATAGCGTCTGACCACAGTGTGGAAATATAGGCCTTGGCAAACTGCTCAATAACGCCGAGCAGAACGCCGCCGAGCATAGCACCGGGAATTGATCCGATACCGCCGAACACCGCCGCCGTAAAGGCCTTGATGCCGGGCATGGAGCCGGTGGTAGGCTTGATGTATTTATAGGCACCGCCGTAGAAAACCGAGGCAACGGCCGCAAGAATCGAGCCAATTGCAAAGGTGACGGTAATTGTCTTATTGACCGAGATGCCCATCAGCTCTGCCGCTTCTTTATCCTCCGAAACCGCGCGCATGGCCTTACCCATACGAGTTCCGTTGATGAAAATTGTCAAGGCGATCATAATCAGAATGGTAACGACAAGCGTAATTAAGGTAATCCCGTTGATCAGGACATCCCCGATATAGATCGGCTTGATCGCATCAAAGAAATCAAGATGAAACGATTTTTGCTGAGAGCCAAAAATGAGAAGTGCCAGATTCTGGAGAAGATAGCTGACACCGATCGCCGTAATCAGCACCGAAAGAGAGGGTGCTTTACGGAGGGGACGATAGGCCAGAAATTCAATGGTTACGCCGAGAACGGCACAAACCACGATACTGACAACAACCGCAACGATCCCCGGAATATTCGTCGAAAGTGCTACGGTAGAAATCACCGAATAAGCACCGACCATGATAATATCACCGTGTGCAAAATTCAGCATCTTGGCGATACCGTAAACCATGGTATAACCGAGGGCAATCAAGGCATAAATACTGCCGAGACTGAGACCGCTCACAAGTGTTTGAATAAATTCAGTCATGACACGTTATACTCCCTGCCGCTGTCCGCGGCGATAGAGATGAGAAAAAAGCCAAAAAGCAGTAAAAACAGATAGGTGAGAAAGGCGGGATACCCCGCCTTTCTCACGGCTCAAACGTATTGGGAAATTATTTTTCGTCGTCGCTACTATAAGCAACAGCAACACCGTCGCGGTATACGAGCGCCATAGCGTTCTTAACGGTTTCTCCGTCAGCCGTCCAAGTCATGTTACCGGTAACACCGTCAACCTCGATCTTGGTCATAGCTTCAACCAGACGCTTCTGGAAGTTGGCAACATCAACCTTACCGGCCTCGCCAGAGAAACCTGCCTGCTTCATGGCAGCAGCGATGATGTAGATTGCATCGTAGCCGTCAGCAGCAAACTGGTCGGGAGCACTGCCGTGAGCTGTCGTGTAAGCGGAAACAAACTTCTGAACATCGGCCTCGGGCGAATCCGCAGCGAAGGGCGTGAGCATCATCATGCCCTCAACGTCCTCGTTGGTAACACCCTTGGTGAGGATACCGTCGATACCGTCGCAGCCAAAGAAGGTAACATTGTTCAGACCGTTCGCCTTAGCCTGAGAAAGGAATACGGCAGCTTCGTCGGCGTAAATCGGAATGAAGACGAGGTCAGCACCGCTGGCCTTGATAGCGTTGATCTGGGTGGAGAAATCGGTTGCACTGTCCTTGGTGAAGGTCTGCGTAGTTACGATCTCGAGGTTACGGGTAGCAGCCTGAGTCTTGAAGGTTTCATACAGACCGTTGGAATAGTCGATATCGCTCTGATAGAAAACGGCAACCTTGGTAGCCAGCTGATTGTCAGCAATGAAGTTTGCCGAGATGGTTCCCTGCTGAGGGTCGTTGAAGCAAACGCGGAAAGCGTTGTCGTTACCGGCAATGGCGTTAAGAGCCGAGCCGGAGGGGGTCAGCAGAAGAATACCGTCCTTCTTGGCAGCAGCAACAATCGAAGCCGTCTCGCCGGAAAGAACACCGCCGAGCGAAACGCGCATACCGTCGTCGATCAGCTTACCATAAGCGTTAACAGCCTCTTCGGGATCACCCTGGGAGTCTTCGAACTGGAGCTTGAGCATGATGCCGTTGACACCGCCGGCAGCATTGATTTCGTCGACAGCGATCTGGCAACCGTTCTTAACCGAAAGACCATAGTTGGCATAAGGGCCGGTGAGCGGACCGATACCGCCGATGACAAGGGTAACCTTACCGTCAGCACCGACAGCGGGATCGGAAAGCGAGCTACTACCGCCACAAGCGGCAAGGGAAGCCAACGCCATAACAGCAACGAGCGTCAGCGCCAGGAGTTTGAAGAACTTTTTCATGATTCTTACCTCGTGTTTTTTGTGAGGTGTTAAGCACCTCAATAGATTTTAATAAGATAAATTATAGCGAAAAAGACATTGTTTGTCAATAGAATTTCAAAAAAAGCGTAAAAAAAGCAAGATTTCCGCTGCTTTCTGGCCTTTTTGACTTGTGAAATTGCATTATATTTCAACAATACGCTCAAAAAGCGAGTTTCACAACCGCCTTTTTGACATTGGCATAAGCGTTTTCGGGACCGCCACCGGGACGGTGAACCTCGCCCGGGAACAGAATCACGAACCAGCCATCCGTCAGGTCGGCCAGAGAATAGGTTTCGGGAGCATCATAGAACGCCACGTCCTTGGTATCATAGCGATCCTCGAGCAGCGTAAGTCCTGCCACATCCGAAACATGGATCCATTCCCGTCCGGCAATGATAAACTGCACATCGGTATAGCGCTTGTGGTTCTCAAAGCGGCAAAGATCAGGGGATTTGGTCATGTAGGACTGTACCGAAACATAGTTGTCTCCGGAAAGCTCATAGCGCTTTTCCTCGGTTTCGGGAGTCAGGGTAGCAAGAAACGCGGCCGCCTCTTGCAGGCCGGGGCAGATTGCCTCGTATTTGCCAATGTTTTTCAGCGAATCAATAATCATAATGTTCCTCCTTATTTGATTCTGAAGAATTGACTTTATATGGTCACCGAGAATCGCTCGGCATAGCCACAGGTACGACAAAGCGGCTCCACCGCTACGTGAGCCGAAAAACCGTCATAAAGCGCCTTGGCCCGCGGAGAAGCCAGCACGGTATCCAAGGAATCGGTAAACAAGTTGCCAAGAGGCATCCTGCCCTCTCCGTCAAGACAGCATGGTACAACCGTTCCGTCCGAGAGAATGCCGATTTGAGAGCGAAGCGCATGACAGAAGCGCGGCTGTCGCGTCTCTCTTCCCTCCCCCGGCCAATCAAAACGGTCACCCCATTCCAAATGACAGGTCCCCGAAAGGCGGTAGCCCCATCGGTTTGCCTGCCACGGTTCGGGAAAGTGGTCATGAAGTGCCGCTAAAACATCCTCGTTCAGCCGTCCCTCCGCACCGCGGTTCCAAAGACGCAGGGCGCATACTACCTGCCTTTCGATCGCCGCATCCGCCAAGGCCAGGCAATGATCAAGATAGGTCTTCAGCGGAACAGCAAAGGCATTGGCCTCATAGGAATGCAGGGAGAGACTGATTTTTTCAATCACACCGCGCAGGACAAGCGGAATTCCCACCTCACGGGCAAGAATCCCATTCGAGGTAATCGAAATCCGAAAGCCATGCGCATGGGCGGCTTCGGCAAAGGGTATGACCTCGGGATGCAAAAGCGGTTCGCCCATCAAGTGAAAAAAGAGTGTGTCGACGCGTCCTTGCAAACGCTCGAGAATCACCAAAAACTCCTGCTTACTCATCCACCGGGCAGGACGTTGATGACCGGGGCAAAAGGAGCATGCGGCATTACAGCAATTCGTGATTTCAAGATAGGCACGGGAAAACCGACCGGTTTGCAGACTCATGAGCGCATCAGGCGGGCATAGACACGAAGCACCGCCGCTTGCGTCTTGGCATCTGCGATATGGCCGGCCATCACCTCTTCCAACAGCGTATCAAACGGCATCAACTCACAGGTCAAGAGCTCCCCGTCATCGGGGGAAGCGTCTTCAAGGCGTACCCCTTCTGCGAAGTACAGATGAATGACCTCATCGGTATAGGCCGGTGTCGGAAGCAGAGGGCCAAGATATACGAGCCGATCGGCAACAGCGCCGGTTTCTTCTTTCAGCTCACGACAGGCCGCCGCCTCCGGCGTCTCCTTCGGATTACCGAGTTTTCCTGCCGGAAGCTCAAGCAGCACTCTGCCTACCGGATAGCGATATTGCTTAACGAGCGGAACACGACGATCCTCCGTCAGCGCCAAAACACAAACTGCGCCGCTATGGCGAATATATTCTCTTACCGAGGCACTTCCGTCTCCTAAGGTGATTTCATCGCGATATACCCGCAAGAGACGGCCTTGAAACACAGAGGAAGAGCTCACACATTGTTCGATTAATTTCTGATCCTGCATATTAATGTACGGTACCTTTCTTTTGGTAACGGTAATACGCTACGGCAAACACCACGCCGTGTGCCAGCGTAATCAGCGTCCAGGTTATGGGATAACAAATATAGACGGCTTCGAGGGTATTGTAATGCGGATAAAAGAACTGCATCCACAGGGTACGGATTCCGCAGATTCCGATGATCGAGTTTACCGTAATCAAAACCGCATACCCGAGCGTTTGCGAAACAGCACCGAAAACATTAAAAATCCCCATCAGCCAATAAAGCGTCAGCATAAGCGAGCCTCGCAGGACCGCGACTTCGATAGCCGCATGATCGTTTGACACATAAATGCGGTAGAGCGGTTCGCCGATCAGATACATCCCCACACCGAGGATAAGCGAATATGCCACCACCAGGGTCAGGCAAGCCAAAATAACCTTGCCAACCCGTTTGCGGTTCCCTGCGCCGATATTCTGACCGACAAAGGCGGTCGACGCGGCGCTGACAGCGGTGATACCGGCACCGATAAAGCTTTCGAGGCTGGAGGCCGCCGCGTTACCCGCTACAGCACTTTCGCCGAAATGGTTAATGGCCGATTGAATCTGAAGGTTTGAGAGACTGTACATCGCCGACGAAAGCCCCGAAGGAATACCGAAGCGCAGAATGGAAAGGAACTCCTTGCCGTGAATGCGAAGGCAGCTGATATCAATGCGTGTTTCATCCTCCTGATGCAACAGACAGCGGAAGGTCAGAAACGCCGCCAAATACTGCGATAGGGTTGTGGCCAAGGCAACGCCCTCGGCATTCATCCGAAAGACAATGACAAAAATCAGATTTAAAACCACATTGGTGATACCGCTGACAATCAGGAAATTGAGCGGGCGGCGGGTATCGCCCTTGGTACGCAGAACGGCCGATCCGAAGTTATACAGAAAAATACCCGGCGCTCCGCAAAAATAAATGCGTAAATAAAGAATAGCCTGCTCCTTCGCTTCGGGCGGACACTTGGTGATCGACATGGCAAAGGGAGCGATCAGAAAACCGAGAATACCGACCAAAATTCCGGCGATCACACTTACGGCAATCGCCGTATGGGAAATGCGCGAGGACTGCTCGCGCTCCTTGGCGCCGAGTGAACGTGCCAGCGTCACATTAACACCGGTCGACAACCCCATGACGGTATTGACGATCAATGAGATAAAGGAGCCGGTCGCGCCTACTGCGGCTGTTGCCGTCGTCTTTGCCTGCGAAAAATTTCCGACAACAGCAAGATCGGCAGCATTAAAGAAAATTTGCAAAATACCTGATAGGACAATGGGGATGGAATAGACAATGACCGACCGAAAAATCGGCCCCTCGGTCATTTTAACATTTTTGCTATGTAGCATACGACCTCATCACCCGCAAGAGGGGCTATGTAACAATGGTAAACCGAACGGTTAACGAACCGTTCCGAAGCGACGATAACGGGAATAGGCAACCGAAAAGACGATGCTGTTGGCAATCAGGATCAAAATCCAGGTAACGGGAAAGCAAAGGAAAACCGTGTCCAGCGTCGGATACCGTGGGAAAATAAACTGCATCCAAAGCGTGCGGAAGCCGAAAACCCCAACGACCGAGTTAACGGTAACCGCCATGGCATAGCCAAAGGTCTGCGAGACCACGCCGAAAATATTCAAGGCACCGCTGAGGAAATACGGAAGCAGCATAAACAATCCGCGGCGCGCGGCAGCGGCCAGGGCCACGGTGTCCTTTCCGACATAAATGCTGTAAAGGGGATCACCGATCAAGAAAATCCCGGCCCCCAATACAAACGAGCAAGTAACCGTTACCCAAAAGCAAATCGAGATACTGCGGCCAACCCGCTTTTTGTTGCCGGCACCGATATTCTGCCCGACAAAGGCAGTGGTAGCGGCATTCATTGCCGTTACCGAAGCGGTGACAAAGCCCTCCAGGCTTCCGGCAGCGGCGCTGCCTGCAACCGCACTTTCGCCAAAGGTATTGATCGCCGATTGAATTTGCACATTGGCAAAGCAGTACATGGCATTGGTAAAGGCCGACGGCAAGCCGTACCGCAAAATTCCAACGAGTTCTCGACGGTGAACCCGCACCGAGCGAAGAGAGACACGAAGCTCATCCTCGCGGCGCATCAGACAGCGGAGTGTCAGAAAGGCACCCAGATACTGTGTTAAAGTGGTAGCCAGTGCTACACCCTCGGCGTCCATAGAGAACACAATAACGAAGAGAAGGTTCAGCAGCACATTGGAGGCTCCGGCGATAGCCAGATACTGCAGAGGGCGTTTTGTCTCGCCCGCCGTTCGCAAAATCGCAGATCCGAAATTATAGATCAGAATTCCCGGCGCTCCGAGAAAATAGATCTGCAAATAATGAATCGCCATCGTCTTAGCCTCGGGCGGACATTTCGTCACCGACATGGCAAAGGGGGACAGAAAATATCCCACTACCCCAATCACAACACCAATCAGTACGCTAATCGCAAGCGAGGTGTGTATGATACGTGATGAGACGTCCCGTTCTTTCGCTCCCAAAGCACGAGCCAGGGTAACGCTGATGCCGACCGACAAGCCCATGACCGTGTTGACCACCAGCGAAACGATCGAGCTGGTAGCACCCACCGCCGCGGTTGCCACCGTTTTGGCATCCGAAAAATTACCGACAACAGCAAGATCGGCTGCATTGAAAAAAATCTGGAGGATATTGGAAAGAACAATCGGTAACGCATACAGAATGACCGAGCGAAAGATTGGTCCTTCCGTCATATTGATTTCTTTTGAGCGCGTCATTTTCATATCGTTCACCTTTTTACGATTGCTGATAACGTGTCAGCTTCCGTATTCCTCCAGCACCAGTCCCTCGTTATGCTCAACGGTATAGCGAAGGCTCCATTCACTGGTAAAGAGAAGATAATTGACACCGCGGACATCCTGCACCCACTTGACTTCGTAAAGATAGAGCTTCGCGGGATCAATCGACTCGGGAAGACGCTTGACGATGGTATACGGCTGTGATGACTGACGGTATTCCACGCCATATTCGTTTTTCATACGGGATTCGAGCACATCAAACTGAAGCTGGCCAACGACACCGACATACACACGTTCCATACCCGAATTCGGTTCGAAGAAGATGCGGATTGCGCCCTCTTGGGCAATCTGATTGACACCCTTGGCAAACTGCTTACGCTTCATGCTGTCAATCTGCTCGATAACGGCAAAGCATTCGGGAGCAAAGGTCGGAATTCCTTCAAAGCAGATGTTCATTGACTTTTCGCAAATGGTATCGCCGATCGAAAAGATACCGGGATCAAAGACACCGATAATATCGCCGGCATAGGCCTCATCAACAATCGATCGCTCCTGTGCCATCATCTGCTGAGGCTGGGAAAGCTTGATCATCTTGCCTTCCTGTACATGGAAGTACTCGTTTCCGCGCTCAAATTTTCCCGACACGATACGCATAAAGGCAATTCGGTCACGGTGAGCCTTATTCATATTGGCTTGAATCTTGAACACAAAAGCAGAAAACCGCTCGTCACAGGGATCGACCATGTCATCCCCTGCCTTACGGGGAAGCGGCGACGTTGTCAGCTTGAGGAAATTCTCAAGGAAAGTTTCGACGCCGAAATTGTTGAGCGCCGAGCCGAAGAAGACCGGACTCAGCTTACCGGTACGCACCTTTTCGAGATCAAAATCAAAGCAGGCTCCGTCGAGCAGCTCGATTTGCTCGGTTAAGGTTTCGCGATCGTAGCAGCCAATCAGGCGATCGAGCGTTTCGGTATCGCTGATGTCACAGGGAATTGAGGCCAAACGATCCCTTCCCTTGTGGGCATCGGCATAGGAAAGCACACGGTGGTTTTCGCGGTCATAGACTCCCTTAAAGCCAACGCCGCAACCAATCGGCCAGTTCATCGGATACGTGCCGATGCCAAATTCGCTTTCCAGCTCATCGATCAGATCAAAGGGGTCGCGCGCTTCATGGTCCAGCTTGTTGATAAAGGTAAAAATCGGGATATTGCGCATAGCGCAAACCTTGAAGAGCTTTCTTGTCTGCGGCTCGATACCCTTGGCGGCATCGATAACCATCACGGCGCTGTCAGCGGCCATGAGCGTACGGTAGGTATCCTCCGAGAAGTCCTGGTGACCGGGGGTATCGAGAATATTGATGCAATAGCCCTCATATTCAAACTGCATGACCGAGGAGGTGATCGAAATACCTCTCTTCTTCTCCATCTCCATCCAGTCGGACACGGCATGGCGGTCAGAGGCCTTGCCCTTAACCGAGCCGGCGGTCTGGATAGCGCCTCCGTACAACAGGAGCTTTTCGGTCAGCGTTGTCTTACCGGCGTCGGGATGCGAAATGATCGCAAAGGTACGACGACGGGTGATTTCGTTCTGTATTGGCATGAAACGGGATCCTCTCTTACTCGCGAAAACGTTACAAATAACTATATCTGATGTATTGTATCACAAAATCCCATGTCTTGCAAGATATTAATACAAAAAAGAAGCGATAAATCAAAAAAGTTTACCGCCATCGGCACAGTGTACCGACGGCGGCTGAAAAAAGATTGGTTATTTAGGAAGCTCGGTTAAAATCGCGCCTTTGTTTTTTACTTAGGATATTCCGACATATCCCGTTTCCTCGATCATTCGCTGCCCTTCCTCCGAAAGGAGCCAGTCAAGAACGGCCTGCACATTGGGATTGGTTTCGCCGTCACGCGTGACAGCATAGAGCTCCGTAATAATCGGATAGGTTCCGTTTTTGATAGTTTCGACATCCGGATATACGCCGTCGAGCGCAAGCATTTTAACCCCTCCCTCCTCGACAATCCCCTCTACGTAAAAGCGGAAGGAAAAGCCAATGGCGCGTCCGAGAAAGGTAGCATAGTCGCGCTTTATCGGCAGATCGCCCATGAAATTCAGAAGCGCCGACTGCGATCCGCTGCCGGCATTACGCTGCAACGCGGCAATCGGGCGATTTTCACCGCCGACCTGCGACCAGTTCGTATAAGCACCGCTATAAATTCCGCGCACCTGCTCGGTTGTCAGCGCATCGACGGCATTGTCCTCGTTGACCAAAAACACAAAGGCTTCCTTTCCGATCGGGGTAAACGTAAGTGCAACGCCCTTCTCCTTAGCATAAGCAAGCTGTTCTGTCGAGGGCGATACACAAAAGGCAATATCCACCGTGCCATCCACAATGCCCCGATAGGCACCGCGGGTATTGCTGTACTGTAAGGCACTTTCGGGCGCAAAATCGGTTCCGTCAAAGACGACACTGCTCGCGGGATACAAGGCATGGACGGTTGCGGAAAACACCGGATACAAAGCCGCTGCGCCGTCAATGACCGGAAGATCCCCGTGCAACGTTTCGGCCCCCTCGATTTTGACAATCAGCGATGTCTCGGCAAACGGCAGATAAGCATCCAGTTCAATCGACTTTGCCTGCATATCCTCGCCGTACCGATGGATACAGCGTTCAGTAAAGACCGTGTAAATCGCAAGATCAAAAAGCAGAAAAGCCAGCCCCACCGCGCACAGCGTTATCAGCTGTCGAACAAGCGTTTTTGACACGATATCACCTCTCGCCGGCCAAAAAGCCGAGAATCGAGCAGGTTTCATGCGCGTAAACGGTATAACCGATCAAAAGGGCGGTTGTGATCACTCCGACAAGGATGATCGCGAAGAGAAGACGGTAATAGCGTTTTTCCGACATAAAGACCTCCTTACATAAAGGCAATCGCCATAGCAAAAACCGCAATCAGAAGCAAAAATGCGGCAAGAACAAGGCCGAGAAATACCGCCGAAAGAATCAGCTGAATCCTCATGCTTTTTGTCGGTCCCTGCGGCATTTTTCGTGCACGGATATATCGAATAAGACTGACAATAAACCAAGCAAGAAGAGCCACCGGTGTCAAAAACAAAAACGCATAAGAGAATAGCATCAGAAGCCAAGCCATAAAAGATCTCCCCTCCGAACAAATTTGATACCGATAGCCTACTCGGTTTTGACAGAATTGTCAAGCGAACTTTTTAGCACTTCAAAAGCTCACATACCAAGGTATAGAGACGGGCAAAGGAAGCCAGATTCATGGCTTCGCCCGGCGCGTGAATGCCGCGCAGCTCGGGTCCGATCGAAATGGCATCCAGATCGGGAACTGCGCCGCAGATGATACCGCACTCAAGTCCTGCATGAATCGCCTCGACGCGCGGCTCACACGCTTCACCGAATACTGTCTTTGCCGCGGCCAAAAAGTCCTTGACCAGCACCGAGCCGTCCTTCATCGGCCATCCCGAATACCGTCCGTTGATGTCAAGCGACAGGTCAAGCGCTTTGGCAATCTGCGCGGCACTACGGGCAAGAATATCCATTTTGCTGTCAAGTGAGGAGCGTCCATGGTAAATGAAAAGGATTCCGTTCTCACCCTCATCGCGGATCACGCCAAGGTTGTTTGAGGTTTCCACCATATCGGGAATGTCCCGCATACGGGCGATAACCCCATTCGGAAACAGCGAAACAAGCGAAAGCAGGCGCGAGGTGTCGGCATAAGAAAGCATGGTATCCCACGTCCCCTTCGCCTTCTCCATACGGACGCGGAAGGACTGATCCTCGCGGGGAAGCCAGCTTTTGACCGTTGTGGTATAGGCTTTCAAAAACTCGGCTGCCTCCTGCGGCTCATCGGTAAACAAAACGGCTTTCGCTTCACGAGGAATGGCGTTACCGCGGCTGCCGCCGCTGATCGTGACGAGCGAAAAGGGATGCATCTCATACAGCGCCGCTAGCATCTGTCCGAGAAGAACGCAGGCATTGCCCCGTTCCAAGACGATATCTGCGCCCGAATGTCCGCCGACAAGACCGTTCAGCTCAATACTGAGCGGCTTGGCAATCGAAGGAATCGGCAAACGTTCGGGAACAAGGCGAAAATCTATGCCGATACCACCCGCACAGCTGACGGTTGCCACACCCTCGGCCTCGGAATCGAGGTTAATAAGCTTTTTTGCGGTAACCACCGAATAATCAAACGCGGTGGCACCAAACAACCCGGTTTCCTCTCCGGTGGTAAATAAGCATTCCAGCGTCGGATGAACCGCCTTGGCATCGTCGAGCAGACAGAGCATCAGAGCAACAGCCGCACCGTCGTCACCGCCAAGCGTTGTTCCGCGCGCTTTCAGCCATCCGTCCTCGACATAAAGATCCAGTCCTTCGGTTTCAAAATTATGGCCGGTTCCCTCGTTTTGTTCGCAAACCATGTCGGTATGCCCCTGCAGCATCACCGCAGGCTTATCCTCACAGCCGGGTGAGGCAGGCTTACGGATAAAGACATTGTTCATGGCATCACGCAGGCAAAACAGACCGTGCGCCTCGGCAAAGGTCACCAAATAGTCGGCAATCCCGGCCTCATTTCCCGATCCGCGCGGAATCGCGCTGATTTCTTCAAAATAGCGAAACAGAGAGAGGGGCTCATAGCCCTGAATCACCGTCTTCACAGCCAGGTCCTCCTTTATTGTTCGGTCTCATCGGCGAGACTGTCGATGTACGCGTTCAGCTCTTCCTCGGTCATCTCGCTGTTTTCGGGCGGAAGCGCTTCGAAGGCACGTTCATAGTCGGCCAGCGATACATAATATCGATAGAACTCGGTCAACTGGCCAATCACGCTTTCGGTACCGCCGATTGCCACGCGAGAATAGCCGACGCCGGCCTCAAGCAAAGCGTCCTCGATCGGAGGCGACCACAGGTACTCGGCGGAGGTCAGGTAGACCAGGTCGTTTTCCTTCGGTGTAATAAATCCTTTGGTTTTACCGCAGAGCGGGCAAGTATTCTCTGTAATAATGGCCTTACATTTCTTGCAAATTAACATGGTGATGTTCCTTTCGGTTCTTTCTTCCCTACATTATATCATCTAAGCGCTTTTTTTGCAAGAAAAAGCCGCGAATCGGTTGAAATTTTTTTCGTGATATGATATACTAGCGGTATTCTGTAACCGAAATACGCCGTTTTTCGGCATCGAAAGGATTACTATGAATAAACTGACGCGTCTTTTAATTCCGATTTTATGTCTGATTCTCGTCCTCTCTTTGGCGGCTGCGCTTCTTTTGTCAAACAACGAAACGGCTTCTCCTGCCGAGACAACCGAACGCAATACCGAGGAAGAACCCTCAGACACCCAATCGAACGATTCCGACAGCGACTCGTCCTCGTCCATTCCGCCGGCTACAGCCGATACCGATCCGCCAATCACCACCGGGCCTCCGCAAACAACCGAAGAACCGATAACAACCGAGGCGCCTGCCACGACTGAGGAGCCGACGCTTCCGCCTCTTGCCTTTACGGCTCCCGACAAACTGCTTGCCTCCCAGATCTTTGTTTATGATGTTTCAGCCGATGTCTTTCTTTATGAAAAGGGCACCGAAAGCCCGATTCTGCCGGCAAGCATTACAAAGATTTTGACCGCGCTGTATGCCCTGGAGGTCTGCCCTGCCGACACGCTGTTCTATCCCAAGGAGGAGGTTAATCTCATCGGAGCCGGCTCCTCTGTTGCCTACATCAAAACCCATCATGTTCTGACCCTTGAGATGCTGATTGAGGGCATGCTTCTTCCCTCCGGCAACGATGCTGCCTACGTGGTAGCGGCCGGTACCGCGCGTTATCTGACCGGAAACGATTCCATGCGCGCCCAAGAGGCCCTTGCTTTCTTCATGGAGAAGGCCAACGAGTACGCCAAGTCCCTCGGATGCACCGACACCCATTTCCGCGTCCCCGACGGTCTGGCTTACGATAACCATTACACCTCCGCTCACGATCTTGTCATTCTCGGTAAGGCCGCGCTTGCCAATCCGATCATCATGCGCTACGCCTCGACCGCCACCGAGCGGGTCACCTATGCCAGCGGTCATACCATCACCTGGAACAACACCAATCAGCTGATTCAGCCCACCTCGCCTTACTATTCCCCCTATGTTACCGGACTCAAAACCGGCTCGCTAACCAATCACTACTGTCTATTGGTAAGCGCCGACATCGGTGAACGAACCTTTTTAATCGGACTCTTCGGTGCTCCGAACAATGCCGCACGCTATCAGGATGCCACCGCCCTCTTAAAGGCGCTGACCGCCATGATGAGTACCGGACAATAACGAATGGCCAAAACAACAAAAGCCCCGACAGAAATTTCTGTCGGGGTTCGCTTTGTTTAAGAACAGCATAGCCATCAGTCGACCAAAAGAGAGGGATCCATCGGACGCCCTTTCGCATAATATTCTCTGTCACGATCGTCGATGGGACGGAGAACGCGGCAGGGGTTTCCGACCGCGACCACGTTCGCGGGGATATCCTTCGTCACCACACTGCCGGCACCGATCACACTATTGTCACCAATGGTAACACCCGGCAAAACAACCGAGGAAGCACCGATCCAGCAATTTTTCCCGATCCGCACCGGCAGATTGAATTGATATCCTTTTTCGCGCAGAGTGGGTAAAATGGGGTGGGCGCCGGTGGCGATGACAACATTCGGGCCAATCATGGTATAATCACCAACATAAATGTGCGTGTCATCCACCAGCGTTAAATTATAATTGGCATAGACATTTTTACCGAAATGACAATGCTTACCGCCCCAATTGGCATGAAGCTGTCCCTCAAGATAGCTATTTTCACCAATTTCGGCAAACATCTCCTTCAGCATGGCAAAGCGGAGCGCAATCTCGGTAGGACGAGTATGATTGTATTCGTAAAGACGGTCAAGACAGGCTCGCTGTTCAGCCATGATCGTTTCATCGCCCGGCTGATAGATCTGTCCGGCATGCATTTTTTCACGTTCGGTCATGTGGTTCTCCCTTACTGTTTATCTGTACGGTATTTTATACGATCAAAGGGTGTCGGTATACACCGCTTCGATTTCACAAATATAAACGCGATGGAAATCGCGGCTCGGATATTTACTGTCAACAAGCGTGTGATCCAGAAACTTCGCTTCCTCCAAATCGCTGACATAAATCTTTCTTCCGCACACCACAAGGCGCGCCTCCGCGAAGGTGACATAATCCCCTTCGCCCACAGGTGTCAGACCTGCCTCGGCAATCTTATCGCCGTCCCGTCCGCTTTTCGTACCGCACAGCGTTAAGGCGTGGCGGTAACCGTCGCGCAAGAAGCTCAGCGTAAGCCGCTCCGCCTCCTCAACAAAGCCGTAGGTATAGCGCTGAGGACGGATAACGCAAAAGCACACAGGACGTCCCCACAGAATTCCGAAGCCACCCCAGGAGGCCGTCATGGTATTGATCTTTCCCTCTCGATTTTGCGCGGTAATCAGCATCCAATCCTCTTGAATGGCGGAAAAGAGGTTTTCGGTAATTTCGGTCGGTGCAATTTTTCTCATAGCACTTTCCTTCCTTTCTCCGACGGTTGTTTTGCCCATGACCTCCGTCGGCAAGGCCGATTCTTTGGATATTATACAGCATATGCCGCGAAAACTCAAGATGTTTTTCACTTTCTTCCCATTTCTTTTCCCTTGCTGCGCTTGATGTTTGCCGAAATCTAACAATCCGTTCCCGAAAAAGTCAATTTCCGGTCATCCTTTCTCCACATCTTCATACTATACTATATAAATATCTGTCTTTTTTCAAAAAAGAGTTTACAAAAGCGGAAAAGAATGGTATAATAATAAAATGGAGCATTGCCGAAAGGAGTCGCCCATGCAACATAATCCCTCTTCCGGCACCGCCAAGTCCGCCGTACTCCCCGTCATAGGCGTGCTCTTGATGGTTGCTGTTTTTGCCCCCGATTTTGTCGGCGGTCAATTTCAATTCAACGATTTTATTCCCTTTTTGCTTTCATCTGCCGGACTTGCCTGGCTTTTTACGGTAGGAGGCACGGCCATCGGTCTTCTCTCGACTGTCGCCGCCTATCTTGTCAGTCTGTTGACAACCGCCTCGCCTCTGTATGCACTCGGTGCGCTGATGATTCTGCCGTTTGCGCTCGCTTTTTCGTTTGTGATGAAGCAAAAGCTCTCCCGTACAGCCGCTGTGACGATCAGTGCAACAGGAACCGTGCTGTTCCTTGCTGTCTCTCTTCTGCTTCCGGTCGTTCTTTCGGAGGGTTCACTGTCCATCCAAGCGATCAAGACATATCACAGCTCATTCATTGATACCCTTCATCTGGCCTTAAAGGATTCCTTCACGGTGCATGTGGCAGGAAAGGATGTCCCCTTCTTTACACCGCAAAATGCCGAAGGCTATGTGAATCTGATTCTTGGTCTTCTTCCCGGCATATTTACCCTCTATGCGCTTCTTGTCGGTTTAATCGGAGGGAGTCTTTTCCGCCTGTTCTTACGGTTTTCACACCATTCCCTTCCCGGGGACAGCCTTTGGCGCATCCGTCCGGCAGGGGTTACCGGCATCTATGTGCTTCTGGTCCTCTTGCTAACGGCGTTTCTCCCATCCGATACCTTGGTTTGGCTGACCACGGCAAATCTATGTCTTATGTTTTTGCCGTTCTTCTTTATGGCCGGCGCCGCCTCGGTCTTTGAAGCACGAATGGTTAACGGCATGATCCGCCCGCGTTTTTTGCGTGGCTTTGTGCTTTTCTTTTCCATCTTCTTCGGTATATTCGGGCCGATTCTGGTATCGATTGTTTTCGGCCTCTACGACAGCATTCTCTCCCTTTTCCCCAAGCGAAAAAACCGTCAGCAATCCTGACGGATGACTTTCCGATAAGGAGGAAGCCTACGGGCTGTATCACTTATGTTTGAAAAGATCAAGGATTATCTGACCGGCATCCGCGTCACTCGCTTGATCCCATGCGCCGCAGCCGCGGTGATCACGCTCATCACGGTTGGTATCCTCTACGCCACCACCGGCACTACCTCGCATCTGATCTGGATCATCGCCGCCATTCTGTATCTTGCTGCCGTTTCGCTCTACATCTATTTTACCGGCTATCATGCTGTCGGCGCTACCTCGGTAGAAAACATTTCCTTCCTCGGCTCTATGACGCTCGACCTCATCGTCAAGATGCCCGATCCCGTGATGCTTTGCAATAGCTCGGAGAGTATCATCTGGTACAACGCCGCCTTTGTTTCACGGCTTGGCAACCGCAAGAGCATCAGCGGCATGAACTTTCAGTCCTTTGCAGGCTTTTCCCTGCGCGAGACGCGAAGCGAAAACGGACAAGGCATGCCGGTTACTCTTGACGGCTACAGCTACATCGTTCGTTCCTACACGGTTTCGTCAAAAACCAAGCGCTTCTACCTCACCGTTTGGAGCGATTGCACCGAGCTTGCCCAAACAACCGCCAAAATGAAGGACGATGAAACGCAGGTGGCCTATATTCGTGCCGACAACCTTGAGGAGCTGGCACAGTACACCAAGGAAGGCACCCGCAATGCCGCCAACGAAATCGAAAAGGTACTTCGCGAATGGGGCGAGGGCGCCGGCGGCATTCTGACCGAATACCAAAGCGACCGCTATCTGTTCCTTTTCCGTTCCGCCTCGCTTGCTGAATTTATTGACCGCAAGTTTGATGTGCTCGACCGTATCCGCGAGATCCGTATCGGAGAAAGCAGTCTGTCGGTCACGGTATCGATGGGTCTATCCTCGGTCAGCGGCACCTTGTCCGAAAAGGAACGCGTCGCCTCTGAGGCCTTGGACATGGCCTTACAGCGCGGCGGCGACCAAGCTGTTGTCAAAACCGCTCGCGGTCTTGAATTCTTCGGCGGTAAAACACAAACCGTACAAAAGCGCACGAAGGTTCGTTCGCGTGTCATTGCCAACGAGCTCGCCTCGCTGATCTCCAAGAGCCGCAATGTATTGATTATGGGACACCGTGCTGCTGATTTTGACTGCATCGGCGCCTGCATGGGTGTGGCACGGCTTGCCACCTTTTGCGGCGTTCCCTTCCACATCATTGTCAATTCGAAGGATCCCAACTTTATCCGTTGCTATCATCGCATCAAGGAAATTCCCGAATATCTCGGCGGCAGTGTCTTCTGCAATGCGTCGGAGGCGCAGGAACTGCTCGCAACCGATTCGCTGACGGTTATTGTTGACGTGAACAATAAGCGCCAATTTGAGGCGCCCGCCGTTGCCGAAATCTCTCGCCGCACCGTTTATATTGACCATCATCGTAAAACCGCCGAGTTTGACGAGCCTCCGCTCATCTCCTATATTGAGCCCTCGGCATCCTCGACGTGTGAGCTTGTGGCTGAAATTCTTGAGCAGGCCATGCCCGGCGGTATGTTGACAAATGAGGAAGCCGAAATCATGTATGCCGGCATTCTTCTTGATACCAAGCAGTTTACCCGCAATACCGGTGTCCGTACCTTTGGCGCGGCGCTGTATCTGCGCGGCGAAGGTGCCAACCCGGCCGATGCGCAAACACTCTTCAATTCCTGCCTTTCGGATTTTATTTCGGAGGCGCGCTTTGAATCCAATGTTGTCATCTACCGTAAATGCATGGCCATCTCGTGCAACGATGCCGCGAACAACACACCGGCCGACCGCATTGCCGCCGCCAAGGCCGCCGATAAGCTGCTGACCGTTGACGGTGTCAAGGCCTCCTTCGCCCTCTGCCGCATCGAGGATAAAATTCACATCTCCGCACGCTCTTCCGGTGAGGTCAATGTCCAGCTCATTCTGGAGCGCATTGAGGGTGGCGGTCACTTTGATTCCGCCGCAACACAATTAACCGGTCCGATGAACGAGGCACTGAATCGTCTCAAGGGCGCCATTGACGACTATCTTACCGAAATCTCCGAGACACGCAATAACCCGTGATCCCACCTAACGAAAGGAACTCTTATCATGAAAGTCATTCTCTTACAAGATGTCAAGGCCCAAGGCAAAAAGGGCGAACTGATCAATGTTTCCGAGGGCTATGCCCGAAACTTTCTCTTCCCCAAAAAGCTCGCGATCGAGGCCGATGCCAAGGCGATGAATGAGCTGAAGAACCGCGAAGCCTCCAAGCAATATAAGCTTGATACCGAGCGTGCCGCCGCCAAGGATACCGCTGAAAAGCTCAGCAAGGTTACCGTTACGGTTGCCGTTTCGAGTGGTACCGAGGGCCGTCTCTACGGCTCGGTTACCTCGAAGGAAATTGCCGAGCAGCTCAAGACACAGCATGGTATCGAAATCGATCGCCGTAAGATCGTAATGCCCGATCCGATCAAGGCATACGGCACCTACCGCTACGACGTCAAGCTTTTCCCCGATGTCGTCGGCAAGCTGACGGTTCAGGTTACCGAGAAATAACCGCTATTCTGACGGAAGGCATCGGACTACGGTCCAGTTACCGCTATGGAAACTAAAGGAAACGAACTCATCAAAAAAATGCCCTTCTCGCTGGAGGCAGAGCAATCGGTGCTCGGATCGATTCTAATCGATCCCGAATGCTTCTCCGAAATTGCCACCATCCTGAAAAGCGAGGATTTTTACCTCGAATCACACGCAGAAATCTATCTTGCTATGCAGGATCTCTTTTTGCAGAGCCGCACCATCGATGTCGTCACCTTAATTGACACCCTTGTCAAGCGAGGTGTGTATGAGAGCGACGATGAGGGTAAAAAATACGTAAAGCTGATTGCCGAGGTTGTTCCGAGTGCCGCTAATGTCCGCGATTATGCCAAAATCGTTCATAACAAGCGGATTCTTCGCCGCATGATCGAGGTCAGCGCCGAAATCTCGGAGGCCGCCTACGCCGAGCAGGAAGATGTGGATGCACTGCTTGATTCGGCACAGCAGCGTTTCTTTGATATTGCCGAAAACCATGAAACCAAAGGCTTTACTCACATTCGTGAGGCTCTTTTGGCCAATTATGAACATCTGAAGCTCCTGAAAACCGACAAAAAGGCCGCCTCAGGGCAACCGACCGGCTTTTCGGATCTCGACCGTGTTCTGGTTGGTATGGGCCCCGGAGATCTGATTCTTGTTGGTGCACGTCCCGGTATGGGTAAAACCAGTTTTACCATGAACGTCGCCACCAAAGTGGCACAGCTTGGCGGCAAGACGGTTTGCGTCTTTTCGCTGGAAATGTCGGCCGAGCAGCTTGTTTCGCGTATGCTGTCCAGCGAAGCGCTGATTGACAGCTATGCCATTCGTTCGGGTAACCTGACCAACGAGGATTGGGAAAAATTGGCCCGCGCCTCTTCAATGCTCAGTGAATGCGAGATTCTGATTGATGATACGGCCGGTATTTCGGCCGGCGGTATGCGCGCCAAGCTCCGCCGTGTCAAGAATCTCGGCTTGATTGTTGTTGACTATCTGCAGCTGATGCAGACCGATAACCGTCATGACAGCCGCGTCAATGAGGTTGGTGAAATCTCGCGTAATCTCAAGCTTCTCGCCAAGGATCTGAAGGTCCCGATTATCTGCTGTGCACAGCTTTCCCGCGGTCCCGAAAGCCGTACCGACAAGCGTCCGATGCTTTCGGATCTGCGTGACTCGGGAACCATCGAGCAGGACGCCGATATTGTTATGTTCCTCTATCGAGACGAATACTACGACACCGCCGACAAAAAGGAAGGCATTCAGAATACAGCAGAAATTATTGTCGCCAAAAACCGTCACGGTAGTACGGCCAACGTGAAGATGGGTTGGTTTGGACAGTTCACCAAGTTCACCTCGCTCTCCGAGCGCTCGGAATAATCAATGTCAAACTCAGCCATGGAGTGTGTGCGCCAAAAGCTCCGCGCCTTTATTGACGAGCATCATCTTCTTGACGGTGTCCGCTCGTTACTGGTTGCCTTTTCGGGCGGTGCCGATTCGACGCTTCTGCTCACGCTCCTTTCCGAATATCAAACCATTTCCATCGCCGCCGCCCACCTGAATCACGGCATCCGCGGTGCGGAGGGAGATCGCGATGAAGCCTTCTGCCGCACCTTCTGCTCGGAACGAAACATCCCGTTCTATGCTTCTCGTGCCGATATCCCTTCTCTTGCCGCCGCACACGGTTGCGGTATAGAAGAGACGGCCCGCGAGGTGCGCTACGCCTATTTTGAATCCTTGCAAAAGGAATACGGCTTGGATACCATTGCCACGGCCCATCACGCCGATGACAATCTGGAAACGGTTGTCATGCACCTTGTCCGAGGCACCGGCCTTGACGGCCTTTGCGGCATACCGCCGCGCCGAGGCTCGGTCATCCGCCCGCTCCTTCTCTGCCGTAAGGAGGAGATAGAGGCCGCCTGTCGTGAAGCCTCGCTTCCTTATGTTGTCGATTCAACCAATACGGATACCGCTTATACCCGTAATTATCTTCGTGCCGAAATTCTGCCGCGGCTGCAAACGCTCAATCCCTCGCTGGCCGAAACCGTTACCAGCACCTCACGCTCTCTTCGCCGCGATGCGGCCTATTTGCGGAAGGACGCCTCCGTATTCTCGCTTACCGACCGGAGAAGCACCCTTGCGGCGCTGGATCGCGCCATTCTCTGCCGTGTACTTCTGTCTGCCATGCGCGAGAAAGGGTTCACCCCTCAGGCAAGGCACATTGAAAAGGCAATGGACATCATTGCCTCGGAAAAACCGCACGCCGTCCTCACGCTTCCCGGCGGTCTGCTGGTCTGCGATCGCGACAACGTTACCCTTTCCGCCAAGCCCTGTCCACCGCTGCCCCCTTATCAAATCCCCTTGGTGCGCGGCGAAAACCGTCTACCAAACGGAGATTTGCTTTATCTCGGTATCGAGAGCGACGATACGACAAAAGATATAAATCGGCTGAAAAATATTTACAAATTGGCAATACACGCCACCATAGATTCTGCTACAATAGAACAAGGCGTTTGCGCACGCCCTCGTTTGCCCGGCGACACCTACCGCTTGCGCGGTATGACACGATCGGTTAAAAAGCTTCTGCAAGAAACCAAGGCTCCCCTCACTGAACGGAACACACTTCCCTTCCTTGTACGAGATCGCGAGATCCTTTGGATTCCCGGCTTCCCGCCTGCCGATGCGGCCCGTACCGATAGCCGCCACTCTATCCACGTATTATTTTGTCGGACAACAAGAAAGGAAACTGACTGATGGCCAAACATCCCATTATTGACGACATTGAAAAGGTTCTCGTATCCGAAGAACAGATCGAAGAAATTGTGAAGCGTATTTCTGCGCAGATCGACGCATACTATGAAAACCGCAACTCACGCCTCTTGCTGCTCGGCATTCTCAAGGGCTCGGTGGTTTTCATGGGTGACCTGATGAAGCACATCACCGTTCCGGTCGAAATCGACTTTATGAAGGTCTCGTCTTACGGAAACGGCACCTCCTCCGGTTCGATCAATATTCTTCTTGATCTCTACCGCAAGGATTTCCCGAATACCGACATTTTGATTGTCGAGGATATCATCGACAGCGGCAAAACGCTCTCGTATCTTGTCGAATATCTTCGCTTAAAGGGTGCCAAAAGTGTTCGCACCTGCACGCTCTTAGATAAGCCTGAGCGCCGCGAGGTCAACTTTGACGCCGACTGGGTCGGCATTACCGTTCCGAACGAGTTTGTTGTCGGCTACGGCCTTGATTATGATGAAAAATACCGTGCGCTTCCCTTCATTGGCGTCCTGAAGGAAGAAGTTTACAGCCAGTGAACGCACACGATCGCAACTACGGAAAGTGAGGAATCCGGGTTAACCGGACGAGAAACATGAAGAAAAATACCAAGTTAATTCTCTTCTACGGTCTGATGTTCGTTGTCATCATCGGCGCTCTCTGGCTGATGTTTGACAGCATGAACACCGCGGACGAGGTTGTTTACAGCGACCTTGCCGAAATGTTCCAAAAAGAAGAAGTCAAGTCCTTTGAAATCGATGACAGCAACACCATTGTCATCGTGAAACACGGCGAAGACGGCAAGGACGGTGAGGTTGTCAAATACCAGCTCCGTGATTTTGCGATTTTCTATAACGACTTCTCTGAGCTGATTCTGGCGCAGAAGGAAGCCGGCATTATCGAGAGCTACGAATATCAGCCCATTGAAGGCACCCCGTGGTGGGTTTCTCTTTTGCCGACAGTCGCCCTACTGATTCTCTTTGGCCTCATCTTCTTCTACGTTATGAGCCAAGCCACCGGCGGTGCCGGCGGTAAGGGCGGAAAAATCGGATCCTTTGGCCGCGCCAGAGTCAAGCTCGGCTCGGATGAAAAGCGCAAGGTCTTCTTTAAAGATGTTGCCGGCGCCGATGAAGAAAAGGAGGAGTTGACCGAAATTGTCGATTTCCTCAAATCTCCGCAAAAGTACACCAAGCTCGGTGCCCGTATCCCGCACGGCGTTCTGCTTGTTGGCCCTCCCGGAACCGGTAAGACGCTGTTAGCCAAGGCGGTTGCCGGCGAAGCCGATGTTCCCTTCTATTCCATCTCGGGCTCTGATTTCGTCGAAATGTATGTCGGTGTCGGTGCCTCTCGCGTACGCGATCTTTTTGAGGTTGCCAAGAAAAATCCCGCCTCGATTATCTTCATCGACGAAATTGATGCGGTCGGCCGTCACCGCGGTGCCGGTCTCGGCGGCGGACACGATGAGCGTGAGCAGACCTTGAACCAGCTTCTGGTAGAAATGGACGGCTTCGGCTCCAATGACGGTGTCATTGTTATGGCCGCCACCAACCGTCCTGACATTCTCGACCCGGCTTTGCTCCGTCCCGGACGCTTTGACCGTCAGATCACGGTCAATTATCCCGATATGAAGGGCCGCGAGGATATCCTCCATGTTCACGCCAAGGGCAAGCCCTTTGAAAACACCGTCGACTTCCATAAGATCGCCCAGACAACCGTTGGCTTCTCGGGTGCGGATCTTGCCAATCTGCTGAACGAATCGGCACTTCTTGCGGCACGCCGCGGCAAGAACCTGATTGGTATGGAGGAAATCGAAGATTCCTATATGAAGGTTATCGTCGGTCCCAAGAAGAAGTCTAAGATCCGTGATGAAAAGGATAACCGCCTGACCGCCTTCCATGAGGCCGGTCATGCTGTCGCTGCCTTCTTCTGTGAGACATCCGATCCTGTCAAGCATATCACCATCATTCCTGCCGGACGTACCGGCGGTGTAACGGTTCAGATTCCCGAGAAGGATCTCTCGTACGAAACCCGCAACGGTATGTTCGATGAGATTGTTGTCTGCCTTGGCGGCCGTGTTGCCGAGCACCTCAACCTGAGTGATATTTCCACCGGCGCCTCCTCCGATATTCAGCGCGCCACCAACATTGCCCGTCAGATGGTCACCCGCTACGGCATGAGCGAAAAGCTCGGACCGATTCTCTACGGCTCCAATCACAGCAGCGATGAGGTCTTCCTTGGCCGTGATTACAGCTCGGGACGTAACTATTCCGAAGCTACGGCTGCCGAGATCGATCAGGAGGTTCGTGCGATCATTGAGCGTGCCAACAAGCGCTGCACCGCCATTCTTTCCGAGCATGCCGACAAGCTCAAAAAGCTTGCCGAATATCTCTTGAAGGTCGAAACGGTAGACGGCGACCAGTTCAAGGCGTTAATGGAAGACGACGCTTCCTTCGAGGAGCTCGATGCCATGGCCGACCAGAAGAAGCAAAAGAGCGCTGAGGAAAACGAAGCGCGTCGCAAGCGTGACGAGGAAGAAGCCCGCAAGCGCGAAGAAGAACGCGCCAAGCGCGATGCCGAGATGCACCGCCGTTCGGTCGACGGTCTCAGTGCCTATGGACAGCGTGAGCGTGAGGACGAAATCGATCGCCAGAAAAAGAACAACGATGACGACGAGGTACCACACTGATCGTCAGTAAAAAACGACAGCCGGTGCGGCGATAGCTAACGAACAAGAAGCTTGCCTGTCAGTTCACACTTACTCACCACTCACGGAGGCTGTACGATATCAAACAAACTTACCGCCGAGGGTGTCTCTCAATAAGGATGTTATCGAAAACAACCGATTGAGAGAAAGAAGAAGCACAGAATTCAGAAATGAGTTCTGTGCTTCTTCCTATTTCCTCCGAATCAGTGACTCGGAGGTTTTCTTTATTGCTGGTTTGTTTGGGTCTTACATATTTTTCGCGACGAAAATAAATAATCCAACCCAAACGCAAACGAATATCGGCGAGTGGATAAATCCACTCGCCGATACCTATAGTTATCCAGAAAATTTATTTTTTCATATCTTCTGCTCGTCAACGTCCATCAATGAACAAAACCGTTCAGGTTACGCTTAAACCATACCAACCACCCGTCCCTTTCACAAGTTAACGGTGCCAATTTTTTCTTCCGTTTTTATGATACCATAAACATATGAACATTTATTGTATCAGGAAAAATTTTTCTTGTATTTTGTAGCATCGCATAAAAGTGATTAAAAAAATTCTATTGGTTGTACAGATGCCACTACAAAGAAATTTCATCAAAAAATCCGCCACAGGCCAAAGCCTATGACGGATTTTTCCTATGCGAACAGAAAGGTTCAACACAAACATCGCAATCCCCTCTGAATCATTACTCCCCGTAAGGGTTCTATATTTATGAGTACAATATTATTTGGAATTTACGACATTTGCTTGTACCATACAGGTGAATGTACCCGTTTTACCGGTTATGTCTTTGACGGTTCCCTTAAATACATACAGCGGCTGAAGCAAGTTTTTTCCGTCTGTGCTTTCCGCTTCCCTATAGCTTATCTCTACTGTTTCAAAAATGATTTCCTTTAATTCACAATTTGGTTCATTGTCAAGACTATGACTAAACCCAAAATTTTCTTCCTCAATTTTTTGAAATGCTTCCTCAATCGAAATTAACTTTGACTCGGAGTGTTTGCTATATCCCTTTACATCATAGCGGATTCTAACGAGCTCCTTGTTTCCGTTAATGCAGACATGTATTTTTTGATTGACTACATTTTTCCCATCCTCAGAACGGATCCAAAAAACAGTTTCTTTTCGAAGAATTGTTGTATTTCCTTTACTATCCGTGGTTTTTACATAATTAGTGCTCCATTCGTTGATAGAGTCGTTCCACAAGTCATACTCTTTTAATATTTCTTTTGCCATTTCCATTGTTTCCTTATCAGTGTAAGGAAAAGGAAAAGTAGGATTTTTAACACGGGTTAAATAAAGAAAGCCACCATATTGATCGACAGACAAGTATGCCTTACCTAATGAATATATGCGTTCTTCTGCACTATCGTCGTATTCGTATGTATCCCCAAAGCCAAGTGTTTTTGCAATTTTGTAGTCTGTCTTTTGGGGAGCTGCGTAAATATAAACAGGATTTTTTTCATCAATTTGTTTGCTTAGTTCTTCAACATTGTATATTTTTTCTACGTCAGTCAATGTGCTGTTGCCACCAGTACCAAAGAAGGTCATTTCAAAGCCATAAAACGGATAAACTTTTATGAGATAAATTGTAATTAGTAAAAACAAAACAAAAAGAACGGCAAGAAAAATGCTAACAATCGTCTTTTTATTATAAACATGTGGTGTATTCATTATAAACTCCCTTCTGTAAAAAGCATCAATCATATTATGATATAAATGATACTTTCGTCTTTTTGTGTTTTCGTATTATATAAATATCCATAAATTAGCAATTAGATACAACTCATAATACTATTTACACGCATATCTATAAATGTCAATTACGAGCACTCTACCATGTAATAAGCCGCTCGTATTGGTCTTTATTATGATTGAAATTAATCATATTCTATATCTTCGCCTTCGTTAACTACAAAAGTGTATTCTTTTCATGGTTTGTTCCTTTCTTTTTTTGTAGCTTTAAACTAAATTAAAAGACAAGACGCACCCTACACCGTAATTTATACGGTGAGCGTGCGTCTTATGGAACAAATTTCGGGAAGAACTCATAGAAAGGCAGGTGTGTGGCAATACGAATGGTTGGACCGCGATACGTCATACTGAATTCCTCCTCTATAGTATGATTTCTATTATCATCATAACATATATCTCATTGTTTGTCAATATATGAGATCAATAATTTAAACTGCATTAATAATTCAGATACACAATATATGCTGGCAATTTTATCGCTTATTTGCTGATATATCTTTACTTAAATGATTGACAGAAAAAATACTTTTTCATCTCGATTCTCTCTGGACTTATTTGTTATTCAGTTTATTCTTATGTTGAGCCGCGAAAGGCAATTCGGAAAGGAATTACATATATGAAAAAGTTAATCACCATTATCCTCGCACTTATTATGACGCTTATCAGCGCACCTAATCAGGGTGCAGATCAACCGCACGTAACCGCCGTAAACGCGCCACAGACGGCGATAACGGTACAGGTGGAGCAAGTACCCGAAGAAAGTGAAACTACCGCGGAAACGGCGTTTGTGGGCGAAGTAAGCAAAACGGAAACCACCGTTGAAAGCGAAGAACCGACGGTAAGCAAATGCGAAACAGACTCCACGGAAACCGAGGTGTTCACTGAAGAAAAAATACCTTCGTCACAAGAAATCATAACAGAGGAAGGCGACGAGATTACCGAAGAAAAGGTTATCACGGAAACGAATTTAGGGATGTTTCTTCACATCCTCCGGGAGGAAGGTGTCGAGCGGCGCGTAACAGAAGAGGCTTACGCTACATGAGCTTACGCTGACGCCTTTGTCACGCACTCTCCCTCCGTCTCGCATTCGCTCGACAGCTCCCTCGCGGTTGGCACATCTTTGTAACAACCGCGTCGTTATCGGATCGTCCTAACAATCCGATTGTTATTTGCCCGACACCGTGATTCCACGGAAGGCGGTATACGGCAGAACCGAATTACCGTCAGACACCGTTTCGCGCGAGATGGCATAGAGATTCTGCATCATCGTTGCCAGATTACCGCTGATCATGGTTTCCGAAAGCGCTTTGGTGATTTTACCGTTTTCAATCAGGAAGCTGTTTTTGGCAACGCCTGAGAAGTCTCCGTTCGAAGAGGGGTTTCCACCCGAGAAACGGCCGACCAGAATCCCGCGATCAATCGAGGCAATGATCTCGTCGAGCGAGCGTTCACCGGCTTTCAGAATCAGATTACCGGTTGAGGCACCATTCGGTGCCATGGTAAGACCGGTTTTGTTCGCCACATATTGCGAAATAGCGAACTGGTTCAGAACACCGTCGCGCAGAATATCATAGTTTTCGGCAATCAATCCGTCTGAAGTGACGCGATCGCCGCATACCATACGGTCATCCAGCGGAGCAACCGTCAGGGTGATGGCCGGATCGGCAACAACCTTTCCTAACTGGTCCTTCCAAGGGCTTGTTCCCTGTAGAAGAGCACCGTCTCCGACAAAATTGGAAAGCGAATAATACAGGAAAGCATTGGTAGCGGCGGGAGGCAGTAGCAGAACTCCCTCAAATTTACCGTCAAGCAGCTCGGTATCAATCTGCTTTTCCACCGATGCTAAATCGGCCGCCACCGATCCGCAATCAATAAAGGGCGTATCCAGATGATCCGTCATAAAACCACTGCTGAAGAAGGAGGAGGATTTTTCTCCCTCGTGGGCACTGAACATCAGCTCGACACTGTAATAGCCGCAATGCTCGGACTGCAGAACGCCGTTGGTATTGGCATGTACCGATCCGATTTCTTTATGCGTTACGATCATTTGCTCCATCAGGATCTTGGGGTAGCGGGAAGCAACGTCGTCCATCAGCTCGCGGCAACGCGCAAAGAGTCTTTCTTGATCGCCGTTCACAACACCGAAGGTGAAGTCATGATTCTCGGTTAACGGCGCGATATCCCATGCGGGATCCGACACCGAGGAAGCTGCCGTATCCAGACAAGCGGCGGCAAGCGAGGCAACCGTTGCCTCATCGTAGCGATTTTGGCGAACCGTTCCCTTCTTCCCGTCTTTGATCGCCGTCAGCACAAGGTGCTTGTCAAACAAGGTGCGGAAGAGGCTGAACTCTCCTCCGTCAACATTGAATTCATGGGTAATACTGTATCCGACATCACATTTTGCTTTATCGGCACCATTCGCCTTAAGTGCCGCAATCGCCGTCTGCGCTGTTTTCTTTAACTGTTCCATTCTCTCATCCTCTCTTTCTTACTTACCGCCAACCGTGACCTTACAACGAAGCGCAGGACCGCCCATACCGACCGGCATCGGCTGCTTTTTCCCACACATGCCCGAGCTTGCCCAAACAATTTCATCCGAAACCATGTCTACAGTCTGCAGCATTTCAAAGGCTACCCCGGAAATCGTGGTATCGAGGATCGGACGGCCGAGCTTACCATTTTTGATCTCATAGCCGCCGGTGACGCCAAACATAAATTCACCGGTCGTATCAGCCTGTCCGTTATTGGTATTGCAGAAATAGTAACCGTCTTCAACCGAGGCAATCATATCCTCCAGCTTGGAGGTACCGGGAAGGATCGCCGTATTTCTCATGCGAATCAGCGGTTCATCCGAGAAGTTGTAGGCACGGGCGTTACCGGTAGGAGTCATGCCAAAATGCTCGGCCGAAGCACGGCTGTTCATGTAGCCGGTCAGAATACCATTCTCGATTAACACGGCATCGGTGGCCTCGGTTCCCTCGTCGTCGGCATAAATCGGAAGCGGAACAGCTTCGCCAAAAGCGGTATGAGCATAGTCGATCATCGTCACAAGATCGGAGGCAACGCGGCGATGGAGGGCATGCGCCGCGACCGAGCCGCCCAGAACAAGATCTGCCTCTACGGTATGGCCCACCGCCTCATGCGCCAGCATACCCGAAAGAATACCGCCGAGAATGACTGTCTTCTCACCGGCCTCGGCATATACGCCGTTCGCCTTTTCCATAATTCGTTCATAGAGGGTATCGATCCTGGCGTAGCAAGCGGCCGGATCCTGAAACAGGGTATCGAAGGTACCGTAACCGCCAAAGACATCATAAAGCTCCACCGGACGTCCGTCGGGCGTTGCAGCGGTCAGCACGACATAGACATAGCTGCGCGGCATCACCGAATGCGAGTCAAAGCCGTTGGAAACGGCAATCACCTTTTCCATAGAATCGGCACGCACCGAGATCACCCGTGCTAAAAGCGTGGGGTATTTTTCGGCAATATATGCATCGAGCGCCTTGGCATACTCTATATAAACACGCTGCTCGGGATCACTGATATCGATCGCGGTAAGAGATGCTCCGGTCGAAAGCGACGGCAACATTCCCTTATTCTTGCCGGCATGTGTTGCCATAAAGGCGGCATTCTCGGAAGCAGCCTTCAGAACGGCGGTCACAGCCTCATCGGAATACTCAGCCGTCGAGGAAAAGCCGTAGACACCGTTGGCATATACCCGTGCGGAAACACCGGTGTTTTCATTTCGGATATTACCTGTCAGATTGCCGTTGACAATCGAAACGCCGCGTGTCAAATTGGTTTGCGCGCGCAGCTCGGTATTGACACCGTCGGCAAACAGGTGCTTTTTTTCGGTAACAAGATCGTTTAACATGGTGGTTCTCCTTGTTCTGTCTCCAAACAATATGTATGCAGACAGTTTACCATATTTTATGCACGATGTCAAGCAATCTTACCAAAATAAGAATAGAGATCCGACACTTCTACGGCACTCTTGACAAGGAAACAGATTTATGGTAAAATAAAAATATAAGTTTGAAAGGAGATTCTTGACATGAAGAGATTCCCTGCGTATTTGGCTCTATTACTGGCATTACTTTTGACGTTCAGTTCTTGCTTCGGCGGAGATAAACCGTCCACCAACACCTCCGATACCATCGACATCACTTCACAAGTCGATTCCCCCGATTCAACCACTCCCGAGAACATAACGGATGCTCCCGATGAAACCTCGGTCACCTCCGACGACACACAAGAAACCTTTCCGCCGATCGACCTGGACTTTGAGCCACTTAATACTGATATCGACGGAAATGTCGCCAATCCCGAGAAGACCATTCATCCGCTTTTGTATCGGGTTACCGATGCGAAAGGACATCAAATTTGGCTGTTCGGCTCAATTCACGTAGGAATTCTGACTATGACCGAGCTTCCGCCGTATGTCATGAACGCTTATAAAAACGCGTCGGCACTGGCCGTAGAGGTTGATATTCTTGAGGCTCAGAAAGATGAACCCATCATGACAGATGCGCTGTCGCGCTTGCTGTACACCGATGGCTCCACCATCCGCGATCACATTTCAGAGGAACTGTATCAAGAAGCTGTTGCCATCTTCCGGCTGCACCAAATCTACAATTCCGCCCTTGACCGATATATGCCTGCCTTCTGGAGCAACCTGATCGATTCATTTTTGACCGAAAACGATCAGATCAGCTCAAATTACGGCGTGGATCTTACGCTTCTCCAAAAAGCCAAGGCTGACTACAAAACTATTATCAGTATTGAATCTCTCGTTTCTCAGTATCAAATGATGGGTGACTGGTCAGCCGAGCTCCAAGAATCCCTCCTGTTCTCCTCGGTCATTAACTACAAAAATCCTGTCGCCGCCACGTATCAACTTGAACAGATGCTGTATGCGTGGTGCACCGGCGATGCTACACTTCTTCGAGATCTGTGCTCGAACGATATCGAGGATCTTGAAGGAATCGATAAACAGATTTACGAGGAATACACGAAAACGATGATGACCGACCGCGATGCGAAGATGACCGCCTTCGCCCGCGACTGTCTTGCCGAAGGAAAAGAGGTCTTTATCTGTGTCGGTGCCGCCCACGTCATTGGTGAAAACGGCATTGTAGACCGTCTTATCGCCGAGGGCTATACCGTAGAAGCCATTCAAGGCTAACAAAAAAACAAACCGCTGTTCTCACATGTGAGAACAGCGGTTTGTTTTCCGATCATCACCACCGGCATGCCTACGAACCATCCGCACTGCGGGTGGTTTTTTCAACACAAAAAGCCGTTCCTTTCGGAACGGCTCAGAAAAAACGAGGATCAGGCAACCGGGGTTTCTGCCGGAACTTCTTCAACAGGCATGGGATCGACCGGGGCCTCGCACACCGGAGCGGCAGGAGCATTGGCATACTCAAGCGCATTGTGAACGCAAGCACTGAACGCACGGAGCGCTTTGGTCGGAATGCCACTGGCGCGGAAGGAGAGCACGCCACCGCGGTAAAGAAGGGTATAAATCTTCGCCTGGCATACGAAGTAAAGAACAAAGAAGATTACGCCGACGACCAGCAGACCGATGGGAAGCATCGACATGAGATCGGAAGAACCGGATTCGCCGCCAACGAAGAACATAACGATACCGGCAAGAATAGCAAGAAGACCAATTACCATCAGAATCGGGAAGCGGCGAACCGAGAAGGACGTACCCGAAACGTTCTTCAGATCGATGATGGTTTCGCCTGTTGAGATATTGCCCTTTGCACCAAGTGCAACCGTTACGCCCTTGTGATAGACGCGCTTGTCGGTAAGGACACAGTAATTTGCGCCGAGGTTTCCGCCGGGAGTGATGACAGCGCCGTGAAGCTGAGCCAATTCAACCTCATTCTGCTGTACAAAGATATCGCGAGATGTAATAGCCATGGGAATCGCCTCCAATTCAATAATTTTTGTTGTTTTCAGTATAGCACAGCTCCTCCGATTTTGCAAGATTTTCGTCACAATTTCTTAAAAAACTTTTTAAATAATCGAAAAAAGACGGTTTTCACCGCAAATTTGCCATCAATACGTCCGAGCAGAACAAAAACGCTGTTCCCGCAGGTGGGAACAGCGTTTTCATGCAGCTTCAGCGGGCACAAAGAATCGTAACGCAGCCATCAGGGGAGATGTGTTACCATTACGCATTCAGTACACGCGAAAGAAACTCGCGGGTTCTGGGCTTGACCGGATGATTAAAGATGACCTCCGGACTTCCCTCCTCCTCAATGACACCCTTATCCATAAAGATCACGCGGGTGGACACATCGCGGGCAAAGGCCATTTCGTGGGTAACCACGATCATGGTCAGTCCTTCGGAGGCTAAAACCTTCATAACGGCAAGCACCTCGCCAACCATTTCGGGATCCAGAGCAGAGGTCGGCT
>SVSA01000014.1 GCA_015064545.1 Oscillospiraceae bacterium
ATCTTCGTAAGTTCGGAATTTGCCGTATCTGCTTCCGTGAGCTTGCCTACAAGGGCGAGATTCCCGGAGTCAGAAAGGCATCGTGGTAAGCAGAACTGTCATCGGCACCATCTGACAAGCCGAAGACAAAGCTGGTTTACAAAGGAGGAATTTTAGAATGCAGATGTCAGACGTCATTGCGGATATGCTCACCAGAATCCGCAACGCAAACAACGCAAAGCATGAAACCGTTGATGTTCCCGCTTCGGGCATGAAGAAGGCTATCGCTGATATCCTCGTTGCTGAGGGTTATGTGAAGGGCTATCAGATTGTCGAAGACGGTAAGCAGGGCATCATCCGTGTTACCCTGAAGTACAACGGCAAGGAGAAGGTTATCAAGGGTCTTAGAAGAGTCTCGAAGCCCGGTCTCCGCATTTACGCAAGCTGCGAGGATATGCCTCGTGTTATGAACGGCCTCGGTGTGGCAATCGTTTCCACCTCCAAGGGCATCATGACCGACAAGCAGGCTCGCAAGCAGAACATCGGTGGCGAAGTTCTCGCCTTCGTATGGTAATCAGGTAGGAGGATACTGTAATGTCAAGAATTGGTAGACAGCCCATTGTCCTTCCCGCCGGTGTTACCGTTACGGTAGGCGAAGGCAACCTCGTTACGGTCAAGGGTCCTCTCGGCACGTTGTCCGAGGTAATCAGACCCGCGATCTCGGTGAAGGTTGAAGGAAACACCGTTCTGGTTGAGCGCTCCACCGAGGAGAAGCTTGACAAATCGCTTCACGGCCTCAGCCGTACTCTTATTAACAACATGGTCGTTGGTGTAACCACCGGCTACTCCAAGAAGCTCGAGATCATCGGCGTTGGTTACCGTGCTCAGAAGCAGGGCAAGACTCTGGTTCTTAACCTCGGTTTCTCGCACGTTGTCAACTTCGAGGAGAAGGATGGTATCACCTTCGAGGTTCCCGACCAGACCACCGTTATCGTTAAGGGTATCAGCAAGCAGACCGTCGGCCAGATCGCTGCTCAGATCCGCGAGAAGAGACCGCCGGAGCCCTACCTTGGTAAGGGTGTTAAGTACGCGGGTGAAGTCATCCGTCGTAAGGCCGGTAAGACCGGTAAATAAGGAAAGGAGCGGACACACATGGTTAGCAGAAAAGACGCAAACATTCAGCGCCAGAAGAGACATAAGCGCATCCGTGCGAAGATTTCCGGTACCCCCGAGTGCCCTCGCCTCTGCGTTTACCGCTCTCTTAAAAATATTCAGGCTCAGATCGTTGACGATGTCAACGGTGTGACCCTTTGCTCCGCATCCACCCTCGGCAAGAGCTTTGAGGGCAACGGAGGAAACAAGGCCGCAGCCCGCGAAGTCGGTAAGGCCATCGCAAAGCTTGCCCTCGAAAAGGGTATCGAAGTCGTCGTATTCGACCGTGGCGGTTACCTGTATCACGGCCGTGTGCTTGAGCTTGCGGAAGGCGCCCGTGAGGGCGGCCTCAAATTCTGAGGAGTACGGAGGTTAATATGGTACAGAAAAACAATCCTGCAGCAGGTGACCTTCAGGAAAAGCTCGTTGTTGTCAACCGCGTATCCAAGACCGTTAAGGGTGGACGTATTGCCCGCTTTGCGGCTCTGATGGTGGTCGGTGACGGTAACGGCCGCGTTGGCTACGGTCTCGGCAAGGCTGCCGAGGTGCCGGAAGCAATCCGTAAGGGCATCGAGGATGCGAAAAAGAATATGATCACCGTTTCCCTCAAGGGTACCACCATTCCCCATGAGGTGATTGGTGAGTACGGCGCCGGCAAGGTGCTTCTGAAGCCCGCTTCCGAAGGTACCGGCCTGATCGCCGGCGGCACGGCAAGAAAGGTTCTTGAGATGGCGGGTATCCGCAATGTCAGAGCCAAGTGCCTGCGCTCCAACAACCCTGTGAATGTCGTTAAGGCGACCTTCGAGGGTCTGAAGGCTCTCCGCACCGAAGAAGAAGTTGCCAAGACTCGTGGTCTTGATGTCAGCTCGCTGAGCAAGTGATCGGAGGGACGACAGAATGGAAATGGTTAAAGTAACGCTCGTAAAGAGCACCATCGGCACGAAGCCCAATCAGAAGGCTACTGCCAAATCGCTCGGACTTGAAAAGATCGGTGACAGCATCGTCCATGCCGATGACGCTGTTCTGGCCGGTAAGGTCAAAGTCATTTCTCACCTTGTTAAGGTTGAGAAGCAGGGCTGAGACCGGTAAAAGGTCAAAGCTTATCATTAAAAAGGAGGAATTCCCATGAAGCTCCATGAACTTTCACCGGCAGCAGGCTCTGTAACTCCTGCATGGCGTAAGGGCCGCGGTCACGGTTCCGGTAACGGAAAGACCGCCGGTAAGGGCCATAAGGGTCAGAACGCTCGTTCCGGCGGCGGTGTCCGTCCCGGATTCGAAGGCGGCCAGATCCCGCTGTACAGAAAACTTCCCAAGAGAGGTTTTAAGAACAGATTCGCAACCGAATATACCACCGTTAACATCTCGGCGCTCAACCGCTTCGAGGATGGCGCCGTTGTGGATTACGAGACTCTTCTGAGTGCCGGCATTGCTCGTAAGGCTGCCGACGGTCTCAAGGTTCTCGGTAACGGCACTGTCGAGAAGAAGCTCACCGTGCGCGCTGCCGCATTCACCGCTACCGCTAAGGAAAAGATCGAAGCTGCCGGCGGCAAATGCGAGGTGGTTTGAGTTGATTAAGACGTTAATTAACGCATGGAAGATTCCGGATCTGAAACGTAAGATGATCTTTACCCTCGTGATCCTTCTACTGTATCGCCTGGGTACACAGCTTCCCGTTCCTTACGTCAGCTCCGAGGCTCTGAACTTCTATCTGACTGCTAATGCGGCAGGCTCAATCTTCGATCAGCTTAACGTACTGTCCGGTCAGGCATTCTCACAGGCAACGCTGTTTGCCCTTTCGGTCTCGCCTTACATCACGGCGCAGATCGTTATCCAGCTTCTTACCATTGCCATCCCCGCCCTCGAGAGACTCTCGAAGGACGGCGAGGAAGGCAGAAAGAAGATTAACTTCATCACGCGTATCGGTACGATCGTTCTGTCTATTATCACCGCTTACGGTTATTATGCCTATATGAAGAACCTCGGTGCCATTGTTGACACCGGCGTCTTCGCCATGATCGTTATCCTCACTTGCTATGTAGCGGGTGCTTCGCTTGTGATGTGGCTTGGTGAAAAGATCGACGAGCACGGTATCGGTAACGGTATCTCGATGATCCTGTTCGCCAACATTCTCTCCAGCGGCTTTGCAACGGCAGAGACGCTGATCAACCAGGTAGCGCTGGGTGGCTTCTGGAACATTTTCTTCGCCATCCTCTCGCTTATCATCATGGTTGCGGTTATTACCCTGACGGTCTTCATCACCAACAGTGAGAGAAGAATCCCGATTCAGTACGCCAAGCGTGTTGTCGGAAGAAAGATGTACGGCGGTCAGAACAGCAATCTGCCGCTTAAGCTGAATATGTCCGGCGTTATGCCGATCATCTTCGCCAGCTCGATCGTTTCGCTTCCCGCAACGCTCGCCATGTTCTGGCCTCCCAAGTCCGGTTCCTTTGGCGAAAAGGTTGTCAATCTGTTCAAGACCGATTCGGTTGTATACCTGATCCTCTTCCTTGGATTGATCATCGCTTTTGCTTACTTCTACATTTCGATCAGCTTCAACACGGTTGAGGTTTCGAATAACCTGAAGAAGAATGGCGGCTTTATCCCCGGTATCCGTCCCGGTAAGCCGACTGCCGATTATATCAAGAGAGTTCTGAACAGAATTACTCTGATCGGCGCCCTGTTCCTTGCATTTATTGCAGGACTTCCGCTTCTGGTCAACATTATTGCCCCGGGTTATCTCGGTGCTCTGGCGTTCGGCGGCTCCTCGATGCTCATCGTAGTCGGTGTTGCTCTGGAAACGCAGCGCGATCTCGAGTCCCAGATGGCAATGCGTCACTATAAGGGCTTCCTTGAGTGATCCTTGATCGGAGGAATTGCATGAAAATCATCTTTCTCGGAGCGCCCGGCGCGGGTAAGGGCACGCAGGCCGAAAAGGTCAGCGAGCGTTACAACATCCCTGCGATCTCCACGGGTGCTATCATCAGAGAAGCCATCAAAACCGGCACCGAGATGGGTCTCGCCGCTAAGGCTTATACCGAAAACGGCGCACTCGTTCCCGATGAGGTTGTGATCGGCATCATCAAAGAGCGTCTTGCCAAGGACGACTGCAAGGAGGGTTTCATCCTCGATGGATTCCCCCGCACGGTTCCGCAGGCGGAAGCGCTCGATGCGATGGGTGTTTCGATCGATATGGTGATCAGTATCGAGGTTCCCGATGAGACGATCGTTACGCGTATGAGCGGACGTCGTGTCTGTGGTCAATGCGGTGCTTCCTACCATACCGAATTCAAACCGTCGAAAGACGGAACGACCTGCGATGCTTGCGGTACTGCCCTTACCATCCGTAAGGACGATGCGCCCGAGGTGGTGAAGAGCCGCCTGGAGGTTTACCACGAGCAGACCGAGCCGCTGAAGGCCTACTACGAGAAGACCGGCAAGCTGAAGCTCGTCATCGGTCAGGTCGAGGTTGCCGATACGACGCGTCTCACCTTCGAGACCATCGACGGCGCCCTTTCGGGCAGATAATTTATGATACAGCTGAAAAATGCGGCTCAGATCGAAAAGATGAGAGCGGCGGGACGCATTACCGGCGAAGCCCTGCTTCTTGCCGGTGAGGCCATCAAAGAGGGCGTTTCTACCAAACACCTCGATGATCTGATCCGCCAGTATATCGAAAAATGCGGCGCTACGCCGACCTTCCTTGGTTACGGCGGCTTTCCGGGCAGTGCGTGTATCTCGGTCAATGACCAGGTCATTCACGGCATCCCGTCAGCCGATGTGATCCTGAAGGAGGGCGATATCGTCAAAATCGATGTGGGGGCCACCTTCCGTGGTTTTGTTGGCGACAGTGCCAACACCTTCCCGGTCGGGAAGATCACCAAAGAGGCGCAAAAGCTGATCGACTGTACCAAAGAGAGTTTTTACCGTGGCGCTTCGCAGTTTAAGGAAGGAAACCGAATCGGAGATATCGGTTCGGCTATCCAGACTTACTGCGAGGAGCGCGGTTACGGTGTCATCCGTCGGTACGAAGGACATGGCGTGGGGCGGCAGCTTCACGAGGATCCGGGTGTACCGAACTACGGAAAGCCGGGACGAGGCCCCCGCCTTGTCACCGGTATGACGCTGGCAATCGAACCGATGGTCTCGGCCGGCTCCTACGAGGTACGTGAGCTTCGGGACGGCTGGACGGTCGTCACGGTGGACGGCTCGCTGACCGCTCATTATGAGCACTCGGTGGCACTCACCGAGGAGGGGCTAATCTATCTGACAAAGGTGGATTCCACATTGTGATGACACTCGTTGGAAGGATCGTCGTCTCTCTTTCGGGACACGACAAGGGGCGTCTTGCACTCGTTATCGCCGAGGAGGAACGGTGTGTTCTCCTGGCAGACGGCAAGCACCGACGTCTCTCAAAGCCGAAACGCAAAAACAAAAAGCATATCCGAATGATTCCGCAAACGCCGATGGATCCTATCGGCATGACCGATGGCGTTCTCCGACGGTATTTGCGCGATCTTGCGGACAGTGAACAACCGTATCATGAATAAGAGGAGGGATTCTTCTGCCTAAGGATGATGTTGTAGAGTTCGAGGGTGTTGTACTGGAATCGTTGCCCAATGCACATTTTAAGGTACAGCTTCCTAACGGACACATCGTGATTGCCCATATTTCGGGTAAACTCAGAATGAACTATATATGGATACTGCCGGGTGACAAGGTGACTGTTGAGGTCTCGGTCTATGACCTGACCAAGGGTCGCATTACCTGGCGCGCCAAATAAGAAAGGAATGGTAACAGAATGAAGGTTAAGCCATCCGTCAAGAAAATTTGCGAAAAATGCAAAATCATTAAGCGCAAGGGTCGTATCATGGTAATCTGTGAGAACCCCAAGCACAAACAGAGACAGGGATAAAGGAAAGGGGAAATATCATATGGCTCGTATAGCAGGTGTTGATATTCCGAACGCTAAGCGCGTCGAGATCGCTCTGACCTATATTTACGGCATTGGCCGCACCTCTGCCAAGAAGATCCTGGAAGTAACCGGTATCAACCCCGATACCAGAGCAAAGGATCTGACCGAGGAAGAGATTGCCAAGCTCCGTGAAGAAATCGAGAATCACTACCATGTTGAAGGTGACCTTCGCCGCGAAGTCGGTATGGACATCAAGAGAATGGTGGAGATCAATTGCTACCGCGGCATCCGTCACAGAAAGGGTCTCCCCGTAAGAGGTCAGAGAACCAAGACCAATGCCAGAACCCGTAAGGGTCCCGCGAAGACCATCGCGAACAAGAAGAAGTAAGGGGTGAAAGGATAATGGCAGCACAGGCAAAAAAGGTTATCAGAAAGCGCCGTGAGCGCAAAAACGTTGAAAAAGGCCAGGTTCACATTCAGGCTACGTTCAACAATACCATCGTAACCATTACCGATATGGCAGGCAATGCTATCTCGTGGGCTTCTGCCGGTGAGCTCGGCTTCAAGGGCTCCAGAAAGTCCACTCCCTTCGCCGCTCAGAGCGCTTCCGAGACCGCAGCAAAGCTCGCCGTCGATCACGGCATGAAGAGCGTTGAGGTCTATGTTAAGGGCCCCGGTTCGGGAAGAGAATCCGCGATCCGCGCTCTTGCTACCGCCGGTCTGACCGTTGAGATGATCAAGGATGTTACGCCGATCCCTCACAACGGTTGCCGTCCGCCCAAGCGCAGAAGAGTCTGATGGCTCGCATTATATTGCAGGAGGATAAATAGTATGGCAAGATATACAGGCTCTGTGTGCAGACTTTGCCGCAGAGAAGGCACCAAGCTCTTCCTTAAGGGCGACCGTTGCCTGTCGGGCAAGTGCGCGCTGGATAAGCGCCCCACGGTTCCCGGCCAGCATGGCAGCGGCAGAAAGAACGTAAAGGAATACGGACTTCAGCTCCGTGAGAAGCAGAAGGCCAAGAGATACTATGGCGTTCTTGAAAACCAGTTCAAGGGTTATTTCGAGAAAGCGGATAAGGCCGAGGGCGTTACCGGTGAAAACCTGCTCAGCCTCCTCGAGCGCCGCTTTGATAACGTCATTTACCGTATCGGTCTTGCTGACAGCCGCAAGGAAGCTCGTCAGCTTGTTACCCACGGTCACTTCCGTATCAACGGCAAGAAGGTTAACATTCCTTCGCTTATCGTTCGCGCCGGTGATGTAATCACTCTCCGCGAAGCCAGCCGTTCTTCTGAAAAGTTTAAGGCTCTTATCGAAGGTCTTGAAACCCGCATCACTCCCAAGTGGATTGAGCTGGACAAGGCACAGGTTGTGGCTAAGATCGCAGCTCTTCCTCAGAGAGATGATGTTGACTTCCCGTTCGAGGAGCATCTTATCGTCGAGCTTTATTCCAAGTAACACCCGCAAGCTGTTCGGCAGCTTAGGGTGTTATGCTCGGCTGCTGCTCGGCAACTGATTTGTTTCCACAATAAAACAGGAGGGTACTTTTAATGATTGAAATTGAAAAGCCAAACATTGCCACGGTGAATCTGAGCGACGACGGCCGAAAGGGTACGTTTGTCGTTGAGCCTCTGGAAAGAGGCTACGGAACCACACTCGGTAACTCGCTTCGTCGTGTTCTGCTGAGCTCGCTTCCCGGTGTAGCCGTGACGTGTATAAAGATCGACGGAGTTCTTCATGAGATCTCTACCATCCCCGGTGTGAAGGAGGATGTGACCGAGATCGTATTGAATGTGAAGGGCATTACCGCCAAGCTTCACGATGACGACCCCAAGACCGTTGTGCTCGATATTACCGGTCCCTGCAAGGTGACGGCAGGCGATATCAAGCAGGACGCTGATCTTGAGGTTCTCAATCCCGACCATCATATCGCTACCGTCAGCGAAAACGCCCGCTTCTATATGGAGCTGACCTTTAGCCACGGCCGCGGTTATGTGTCGCAGGAGAAGAATAAGCTCAACAATCAGCCGGCAATTGGCGTCATTTACACCGATTCGATTTATACCCCGGTGTACAATGTCAGCTATACGGTCGAGAATACCCGCGTCGGCAGTAACACCGACTACGATAAGCTTACCCTTGAGGTACTTACCAACGGAACCATCTCGGCTAAGGAGGCCATTTCGCTGGCGGCCAAGATTCTCAACGAGCATCTCAACTTGTTCGTTAATCTTTCGGATGAGGCGAAAAACACCGAAATTATGGTTGAGAGACCTGAAACCGTTAAGGAGAAGGTCCTTGAGATGACCATTGAGGAGCTTGACATGTCTGTCCGTAGCTTCAACTGTCTGAAGCGCGCAGGCATTGATACAGTCGAAGATCTGACCAAGAAGACCGAAGAGGATATGATTAAAGTCAGAAACCTCGGTAAGAAGTCGCTGGAAGAAGTGATTCAGAAGCTTCATTCGCTCGGCCTTGATCTTAAGAAGGAAGTCGACTGACCGATTCCAAACGGAATCCGAAAATGACAGAACCGCGTGATTTCCACAATCGGAAATCCCGCACCAGATTGAATTGGGAGGTATGAAAGAATGCCAGGAACAAGAAAACTCGGCAGAACCACCGCCAACCGTATGGCTATGCTCCGCGGTATGGTTACGCTTCTGCTTGAGACCGGTAAGGTCGATACGACTGTTACCAGAGCGAAGGAAGTTCGCTGCCTTGCCGACAAGATGATCACGCTCGGTAAGAAGAATACTCTCGCATCCCGTCGTCAGGCTCTTGCCTTCATCACGAAGAGTGAAGTGGTCAAGAAGCTGTTTGACCAGATCGCTCCTGAGAACGCGAACCGTAACGGCGGTTACACGGCCATCTACAAGCTCGGTCCCCGCAGAGGTGACGGTGCTGAAATGGCTCGCATCGTTCTCGTAGCGGAGATGGAGAAGGCTGCTGCCGAAAAGGAAGCTGCCGCCAAGAAGAAGTCCTCCAAGAAGAAGGTTGAAGAGGTTGCCGCTCCCGTTGAGGAGAAGACCGAGGAGACCGCTGTTGAGGAGACTCCTGTGGAAGAAGCTCCTGCCGAGGAAAACACCGAAGCGTAATTGATCCAAAAACGATCCAAGAAGGCGCCTTGTCCTAAGGACAAAGCGCCTTCTCTGTTTATTAAAAAAGCAAGCCGATACGGGGAGAATCCGTATCGGCTTGCTTGGTTTCAGGTGGTGATTTGCGCGCTTCCGTTTGTTAAGGACTGCATATAGCGATGCATCGTTTCGGCCACGACCTTGCTGTGCGCAACCGCTTCGACGACCGTGCGCGGCCCATGAACGACATCGCCGCTGGAAAAAATGCCGGGGCGCGAGGTGTTTCCGAATTCGTCTGCGATCAGCAGGCCATTCTCGTTTGTAACAAGCCCCTCGGTCGATTTCACAATGACATTCTGCGGCCCTTGGCTGATCGAAACGATGACGCTGTCGGCCTGATAAAGCTGTTCGGTGCCTTCTACGTCGGTGAATGAGCCGTCCTCGTTCTCGATCACATCGCAGAAAATCACACCCTCATCAACAATTTCAACAGGGCGCTTGTTGTATTCAAAATGAACGCCCTCAAGCTGTGCATAGGTGAATTCATAGTGGCTGGCGGCAACCTTCTTGGTGATCGAGAAGCAGGATAAATATTCGGTTCCGTGCCGCAGTGCGGTTCTTGCGACATCCATGGCGGCATTGCCGGCGCCGATCACAACCACGCGTTGTCCAAGCTTAAAAGAGTCGGGGCTGTTCAGATAATTGATTCCGAAATGTACGTGACCAAGCGTTTCCCCTTTGATGTGCAGCGCATTCGGCTTCCATACGCCCGTTCCCACGAAGATCGCCTTATATCCATCGCGAAAGAGATCGTCGATGGTGATGGAGCCTCCGATGTGAGCATTCGGTCGGATTTTTATGCCCTTCATTTCGATATGACGGTATTGTATATCGTCAAGAACCGCCTTGGGCAGACGGAAATCGGGGATTCCGTAACGAAGAACCCCGCCGATCTCGCTTTTATTTTCAAAAATCGTAACCTTATATCCGTAACGGGCAAGAATGATCGCGATCGTGATTCCTGCCGGGCCCGAGCCGACAATGGCGGCTCTCATGCCGTTCCATGCGGTAGGCCCTTTTACCATTTTGGGTGCATAGGTTCGCGAAATATACTGCTCGATCGAGGAAAAATGCACCGCGGCGCCCTTTTTGGCGAGCACGCAATGTCCCTCGCATTGCTTTTCGTGATTACAGATCAGGCTGCAGACGGTTGTCAGCGGATTGTTTTCAAAAAGAATTTTGCCTGCCTCGTCCAGCTTGCTTTCCTTCAACAGTCGTATGACCTCGGGAATCGGGGTCTGGATGGGGCATCCCTTTACGCATTGCGGATTTTTGCATTGTAAGCAGCGGTTGACCTCATCCATTACGTGTAATGCCATAACTTGTATCCTCTGTTGCGTGAATTTTGCCCTATTATATCATAGCTGTGTGAGAAATTCAAGATGAAGAGAAGAAATAAAGCGCAGAATGTGAGAAGTGTGTGAGGGGGATTTGTATACCTTTGGGCCGTCAAAATCGACCTCTTACGCGAAAGGGCTTTTCTTTTTTGTCGAATTGTGTTATGATAGAAGCGCAAGAATGGAGGACGAAAGGAGGGGCGTATGAAGATTCGTATCGAGCTTTCGGAGGACGAGGCCGAGGAAATCGTGATTCGATGTCGGCAAGAATCCGAACGAATTCGAATGTTAGCTTCGGTGATTGAAACGCTTACCGGCGAAAGCGGTGAGCTTGTTCTTTCTCTCGGAAATACCGAGTATTATGTGCCGAAGGAAGACATTTTGTTCTTTGAAACCTTCGACGGCAAGGTGTACGCGCATACGGCAGACGGCATGTATCAGACGGCGTACCGCCTGTTTGAGCTGGAGGAGGCAATGCCCTCTTACTTTGTCCGTATCTCCAAATCGGTGATTGCCAATATCAAGCAGATCGGTTCACTGCGGCGTGAGCTGACGGGAAACGGTGAGATTTGCTTTCGTAACAGCGATAAGATCACCTATTTCTCGCGGGCATATTATAAAATTCTGAAGGATAAAATTGAGGAAGTGAGGTTTTCCAAATGAAACGTATTGGCGTTGCCCTTTTGTGTATTCTGATCGCCATATTCGGCTTTTTCAGCGCCTTTGGCTTGTGGTCACCGATTGAAAGTGTAGTGGGAACGATTTCGTTTTGGCAGATTGCCGCCGGCTTGACACTGTTGGTGATCGGAATCGGTGCGGCCATTCGCGGACGCGTGTTTTCGACTGTTATGCTGTTTGCTTTTCTCTTTATGGTGTGTGAGCATAATGTCGCCTATTTGCTTGGGCGCGAAGAGGCCAATCTGATCAATAACTGGTTGCTGCTTCTCCTCAGCGCCCTGTTAGGGCTGGGACTTTCGCTTTTGATTCCGAAGCAAAAGCGGCGAATCGACACCTTTCCCAAGCATATAGCCAACGGTCGAAGCTTTGGCAGCGGTGCGGTGTATATTGATTGTGCCAATTTTCGGGAGCAGGTGGTTGAGAATGATCTGGGAAGTGTTGTTGTGAAATTTGAAAATGCAGCGGCCTACGAGGGGGAGGGAGTTCTTCGGGTAGAGAATAACCTCGGATCGGTGATGATTTATGTTCCCGCCGGCTGGCGGACGGTATGCCGTATTGAGAACTCACTTGGCAGCGTGAAAAACGAGGCCTCGGTCCGTGGCGATGGCCCGCTTCTGACGATCCTGGGCGAAAACAATCTGGGCGCGGTGATGATCAAGCAAGCGTGACAAAATGCGAGGGAAGCATACGTGCTCAACGATAACATACCGTAACTTGCGACAGGGTGGGAGCTTGCTCCCACCCTGTTTGCGGCGGCCAGACGACGGGTAAGCGTCGCGATGAGAGCGGTGCCTGTGGGGACAAAGTTACAAAAATGTGTCTTTTTTGTAAGAAAAGACCGCGAGATATGGACATTGGGGGAAGAATATACTATAATATACTCTGTATAGAATAAAAACAGGAGACCGCAATGTTCGGATATGTGACACCCTTAACCCCCGAGCTCAAGGTTAAGGAACAGCTTCTTTACAAAAGCATATATTGCGGTCTGTGTCATTGCATGGGACAACGGGTTTGCACCGAATCGCGCATGACGCTGAGTTACGATGTGGTTTTTTTGGTGCTCATTCGCCTGCGCCTGACGGGGGAGCCCGTGACCTTTGGTTCCTCGCGTTGCATGGCCTCGCCGTTTCGGAAAAAGCCGACGATGAAGCGTAATCCGACGCTGGAATATTGTGCCGCCGCCGGCTCCCTCCTTGCTTATCACAACCTGGAGGATAATGCCAAGGACCATAAGGGAATACGCGGACTGGCCTCCCGCCTGCTGTTCGGGATGGCCGGACGCCTGAAGCGAAAGGCCGCTTTGCCCGATCTGGACGCGGTTCTTGTCACCAAGCTGAAGGCCTTGGCAGAGGAAGAAGCAAGCGATGAGGTAACGGTGGATTCGGCGGGAACGCTCTTTGGTGAACTGCTTGCCGAGGTGTTTGCCTATGGTCTTGAGGGTGCAAAACAGCGGATTGCCGCAGAAATCGGGTTTCATGTTGGCAAGTGGATCTATTTGCTTGATGCTGCCGACGATTACGACAAGGATAGCCGCCGCGGCGAATTCAATCCCCTGCGGGAATTTGACCGCGAATCGCTTCGCTGTGCCCTGACCTTGGAGCTGGAGGCTGCCTCCCGTGCCATGAGCTTAATCGAAGCCGGCGATGCCGATCTGACTCACCTGACCGAAAATATCATCTACCTGGGCATGCCGCATCGGATGGCGAAGATTCTGTCGCCCGATACCGACATGGCTTCGGATACATAGAGAAAGGAACGGTAGCTATGACCGACCCTTATAAGGTTCTCGGCGTCTCACGGGACGCGACAGACGATGAAATCAAAAAAGCCTACCGCGAGCTGGCGCGCAAGTATCATCCCGATAATTATGCGGGAAGTCCGCTTGCGGATTTGGCCGGCGAAAAAATGAAGGAAATCAACACGGCCTATGCCGATATCCAAAAGGTACGCGCCGATGCCAAAAAATATAATGCGTCGCAAGGCCAGTCGTATCATGAGTATGATGATGGCGGGCCGTCGTACCAGGGCGATCATGCCGAGGATTTCCGCCGTGTTCGTGAATATATCAATGCCAGCCGTTTTTCGGATGCCGATCTGATTCTGAATTCGCTGTCAGCTTCCTCGCGTAATGCCGAATGGAATTTCTTGAAGGGTTGTGTGCTGGCGCAAAAGAACTGGTATTATGATGCCCAGCGCTATTTTGAAACGGCCTGTTATATGGAGCCGAACAATGCGGAATACCGCAATGCTTTGAATAATATCCGTATGCGCGCCAATGCCTACGGGCGCGGCTATCGTACTTCTGAAAACGGAGATGCGGCTTGTCAGCTCTGTTACGGCTTGATGTGTGCCGATTGTTGCTGTGAATGCTGTGGCGGCGATCTGATCCGCTGCTGTTAAGGAGGCTGTTATGAAGCGCAGTTCCTCAAAGGCGCAAACTAAAAAGCTGGCAACGGCGGCTATGCTGTGTGCCTTGGGTGTGGTGTTTTTGTATTTGGGTGCTGTGGTCACGGTATTGGATCTGACGATGGTGGCGCTTGTTTCCTTTTTCGTCTTTTTTGCCGTGATTGAGATGGGGCATCCCTTTCCGCTGTTGATTTATGCGGTTACCGGTATTTTGTCGGTACTGATTCTGCCCGATAAATTCGGGGCGATGACCTATTTGCTGTTCGGAGGCGTTTATCCGATTGTAAAGGCTGTGTTTGAACGGTTGCATCCGCTTTTGTCCTGGATTCTGAAGCTGAGCTTTTTTAATACGGTGTTGTCACTTCTGATTGTGGTAACGCTGTTTGTACTGAAGGTGGAGGATTCGGATCTCGGATTTAATGTTGTGGTCTATGCGATCTCCAATCTGACCTTTTTGCTCTATGATGTGATGACCACGCAGGTGATCACGCTGTATCTGGTCAAGCTCCGCAAACGTCTTCGGATCGAAAAGTATTTTGAGAAATAACCCCACAGTCATTGACAAATCCTGCGAAAACGTGTAAAATAGATAGAAGATATGATGGGAATGAGACAGGAGGGCCTTCTGTCTCGCTCTCCTTTTTGAAAGTGGATGGCATTATGATCAAAAGTATGACAGCCTTTGGGCGAGCGACCGGTGCGGGCAGCGGTAAGAATTTTGTTTGCGAAATTCGTTCGGTGAATAACCGTTACCTGGATTGCTCGGTCAAGCTCCCCCGTTCGTATGGTTTTTTGGAAGAAAAAGTCATTGCCTTTATTCGTGCCGCCGGCATTACGCGCGGTAAGGTGGAGGTTTATGTCGGTATCGAGGTTACCGAAAGCGTTGGCGTAACCGTCGAGCTGGATACGGCCTATGCTGAAGGCTATATCGCGGCCTTGCGGCGTTTGCGCGACGAATTTTCGCTCCCCGATGATATGTCAACCATGTCGGTGGCGGCCAACCGCGATCTTTTCTTAGTGAAAAAGCCGGCGGAGGATGCCGACCGTGATTGGGAAGAGCTTCGTCCGATTCTGGCCGAAGCGCTGGCCAAGTATAACACCGCTCGCGAAACCGAGGGTGCCAACCTGCGCGCCGATCTGCTTGCTAAGCGTCACCATCTGGAAGAGCTGGCCGAAGAGATTGCCCGCCGCTCAGCCGAGAATATCGCGGCCTATCGCGGACGGCTGGAAGCACGCTTGCGTCAGCAGTTGGCAGATCTCGATCTGGTGTTCGATGCCCAGCGGATTCTGACCGAGTGTGCCATTTTTGCGGATAAGATTGCCGTGGACGAGGAGCTGGTTCGCTTAAAGAGCCATTTTGCCGCCTTTGATGAAGCAATGGACTCCGACGGACCGGTCGGCCGCCGTTTGGATTTCCTTCTGCAGGAGATGAATCGCGAGGTCAATACCACCGGTTCAAAGTCCAACGACAGCGCCATTGCCGCCTTGGTGGTCGATGCCAAGTGTGAGCTTGAAAAGATCCGCGAACAGATTCAGAATCTGGAATAATACGATAAAGGAATTTGTTATGAGATTTATCAGTATCGGTTTCGGTAACATGGTATCGGCGGGCCGTGTGGTTACGCTGGTCAGCCCGGATTCGGCGCCGGTGAAGCGCTTGATTCAGGATGCCAGAGAGGCCGGACGCATCATCGATGTTACCTGTGGACGCCGTACCCGTTCGGTGATCATCACCGATAGCGATCATGTCATTCTGTCGGCTATTCAGGCCGAAACCATTTCCAACCGCCTTAACGGTGAAATGGGCGACTCCTCGGAGTCGGATGAGGATGAATAACGGAGGCCGCTTCATGACAACACTGCTTAAGCCCAAAGGCATTCTTCTTGTGGTATCGGGTGCCGCCGGCACCGGTAAGGGCACGGTCAACGCCTTACTGATGAAGGAGCACGAGGACTTTGTGTACTCGGTTTCGGCTACCACACGTCCTCCCCGTCCGGGAGAGGTGGACGGCAGGGAATATCACTTTATCAGCAAGGAACAATTTGAGGAGCATATTCGGAATGACGCCGTTATCGAGTATACCGAATATTGCGGCAATTACTACGGAACGCTGAAAAGCGAGCTGAAAAAGCTCGATGAGGGCAAAAACCTGATCCTTGAGATCGAGGTGGAGGGCGCGATGAATATCAAGCGTCTTTTCCCCGACAGCGTGACCGTCTTCATTCTGCCCCCGGATTATACCACCTTGCGCAACCGTCTTGTCAATCGCGGTACTAATGCCGCCGATGATATTGAAAACCGCATGCAGAAGGCCTTGCGTGAATTTGCTACCGTTAAATCCTACGATTATGCCGTCGTGAATCACGATGGCCAAGCCAAGGAAGCGGCCGATGCCATTTACGAGATTGTGAAAAGCGAGCAGCATCGTGTCAGCCGTACCGAGGACGCGGTGGAGCGCCTCTTTTTCCAAACCAAGAACTAAGAAGATTGATTCTATACGATAATGGGAGGATACCATGATTTTTCCGTCTGTTGATGAATTGACCCAGCAGAATAAGTACAACCGTTATACCCTGGTGATCGCCGTGGCCAAGTGCGCCCGTATGGTCACCGAGGAGTATGTCAGCCAGCGCGAAAACGCCGAAAGAATGCTGGCCAATAAGGAAACCGATAAGAGCCTGGCAGCCCTGATTAAGAAGGACTTCCGCGATGAAAAGGCGGTTCGCATCGGTATTAACCGGTTGTATTCGGGTGAATACAGCATCGACGATGCTTCGCTGGATAGTACCTGTAATCATTAATCAAAGGAGGCTGTCCGATGGATTATTCGGTTGCGCGGGTATATCTGCTTGACGCGCCGTACCACATTGACAAGCTGTATGATTATTATATCCCCGAAGAGCTGCGAGGCACCTTAACGGTCGGCGGATTTGCCGCGGTGCCTTTTGGCGGGGGAAACCGTAAACAGATCGCCCTGATTGGCGAGCTTGTTTCTGCTTCGGAGTATACGGCATTGAAGCCGATCCTGGCACCGGTATGCGGCAGTCTTGTGCTGAACGGTGATATGATCGGCCTTTGTCTGTATATGAAGGAGCATTTTTTATGCACGGTGGGCGACGCTGTCAAAGCGATTTTGCCGGCGGCCGCCTTGACAAAGGTGAAGGATTTTTACCGGGTGGCGCCGGGGTTTGACGCCTATTCCTCACTGACGCCAAAGCAGGAGGCGCTTTGCCGCTATGTGGCAGCACGCGGCCGTGTGTCCGAAGAAGCGGTGCTCAAGGATTACGGCCCTGCGGTATTGGCAACGCTCTCCAAGCTGGCCGCAAGGCAGGTCTTGGTGCGCGAGGCAGAATTTTCCGAGAGCCGCTCGGTTGTGGTCGAGACGGTTTCGCTGACGCCCGATTATCTTGACCTTGATTCCGAGGCCTTGGTAAAGCTGGTGCGCGGTGACAAGCAGAAGGAGGTGCTTCGCACCCTTTCGATGGTTGGTCCTGTGACCGTTTCGGAGCTTCGCGATCGCTATGAGATTTCGCGTACGGTGATTAAAGCGCTGGCGGAAAAGGGCATCGTTACGGTTGCCTCCTCCGATGCCTTCCGCGATCCTTACCGTGGAAAACGGTTACCGCCCGATAAGGAGCTGGTGCTTTCGGAAGAGCAGACCAAGGCTCGCGATACGATTACCGCGCTTTGCGATACCGGAGAGCCGAGGGCCGCACTGCTATATGGTGTAACCGGAAGCGGAAAAACCGGTGTGATCCGTTCGGTTATGGATCATGTCATAGCACAAGGTAAGGCGGTCATTCTTTTGGTTCCCGAAATTGCGCTGACACCGCAGACCGTCGGTATTTTTCGGGCGCATTACGGAGACAGAACGGTGGTCATTCATTCCGGTCTGTCGCGTGGGGAGCGTTATGATGCCTGGCGTAAGGTGAAAAACGGTGAGGCCGATGTCTGTATTGGTACCCGTTCGGCGGTATTTGCTCCCTTTTCCAATCTTGGTCTGATTGTGTTGGATGAAGAGCAGGAGCATACCTATAAATCCGACATGAATCCCAAATACCATGCGCGTGATATTGCGCGGTATCGCTGTGCCAAGGAAAATGCGGTCATGCTTCTCGCCTCGGCAACCCCGTCGCTCGAGAGCTTTTATCGTGCGACCGAAGGAAAATACACGCTGGTCACGCTGAAGGAGCGCTATGGCCAGGCGGTACTGCCCGATACCGTGATTACCGATCGGCGCAAGGATGCCAAGGAAGGAAATACCTCGGCGCTCGGCACCGAGCTTCGCCTTCGTCTGGCCGAAACCTTAAAGAAAAAGGAACAGGCAATTCTGTTCATCAATCAACGCGGTTACCATCGTTTTCTGTCCTGTCCGCTGTGCGGCCATGTGTTCATGTGTCCGCAATGTAGTGTTTCCTATACTCATCATACCAAAACGGTTGGACAGGGGGGGTATCTCTTTTGCCACTATTGCGGCAGTAAAGAGGCGGTTCCGTCGCAATGCCCGCAATGCGGCAACGATGTGCTGAAATATATCGGATTCGGCACGCAACGGATTGAGGAGGACTTAAAGCGCCTCTATCCCACAGCGCGTGTCATGCGTATGGATGCCGATACCACCGCGACAAAATTTGCTTACGATGCGCTTCTCGGTTCCTTCCGCGACGGTGAGGCCGATATCCTGATCGGTACGCAGATGGTGACCAAGGGGCATGATTTTCCGAATGTAACGCTGGTTGGCGTCATTCATGCCGACGGCTCGCTTTATCTGAGCGATTATAAGGCGAATGAGCGAACCTTCGGTCTGCTTACGCAGGTCATCGGACGTGCCGGACGCGCCGATAAAAAGGGCTGTGCGCTGATTCAGACCTATAATCCCGAGCATCCGATTCTGCGCCTGTCGGCCGAACAGAATTACGAAAACATGTATCGCAACGAAATTGCACTGCGGCGCTCGCTGGTGTTTCCGCCTTTTTGTGACATGGTGCTCTTTACCTTATCCTCCGCACAGGAAAACGAGCTGCTGACCGCGACGAACAGCTTTGCTGAGCTGTTTCGACGGTTGCACCGCGAGAAGTATGCATCGGTGTCGGTGGTACTATTCGGCCCCATGGAAGCACCGCTCTATAAGATCAATGGTGTATACCGCATGCGTCTTGTGATAAAATGCCGCATGAATGCTGCAACGCGCGCGCTGATTGCCGAGGCTTATACGGCCATCGACAAACAGATCGGTCGAAAAATCGGTATTTCTGTCGATGTCAATCCGACAAACTTGTAAATGAAAGGACATAATCATGGCAATTCTGCAAATCCTAACAAAAGAAGATCCTCGTCTTCGCAAGACAAGCCGTCCCGTTGAGGAGATCACGCCTCGCATCCTGCGGTTGCTGGACGATATGAAGGATACGCTGCATAAGGCGAACGGTGCCGGACTGGCTGCGCCGCAGGTTGGTGTATTGCGCCGCATCGTGCTAGTGGAAACCGAGCCGGGTGAGCTGTTGGAGCTGATCAATCCCGAGATTGTTGCGGTGTCGGAGGAACGTCAGGAGGATCTGGAGGGATGCCTGTCTGTTCCCGGCGAATGGGGGATCACCGACCGTCCCATGACGGTCACCGTCCGTGCGCAGGATCGTAACGGTACCTGGTTTGAGGCAACCGGAAGCGGGTTAAAAGCCCGTTGCTTCTGTCATGAGCTGGATCATCTGGACGGCGTGCTCTATATCGACAAGGCTATTCGTATGCTCGATGACGAGGATTTGGAAGAGTAAGGATGCCGAGAACACCAAAGGGCTCTGCCCTTTGGAAACCCGCTTCTTGCTGAGTCAGAAAGAAGCAAAGACCGAGATAGCGAAAAACTTCGTTTTTCGCTGGGAAAGATCAAGAAATTCCGGCCGTTCTCATGAGCCCTAAACATCGTTTTGGGCGTAACCGGATTTTTGAAGTCACGAAGTTTTTTACAAAAAGTTTTGAGCAGGTGCAGGGCTGCCCCTGCGTATTTGAAAACTAAGATTTGAGGAAAGCATAATGCGTATTCTTTTTATGGGGACGCCCGATTTTGCGGTAGCGTCTTTGAAGGCGTTATATGAAAGCGGTGAGCATGAGCTTGCGGTGGTAACACAGCCCGACAAGCCGAAGGGACGGGGCTATGCGCTAACGCCGCCCGAGGTTAAGGTATATGCCGAGCAAGTGGGCTTGCCGGTGTATCAGCCCGAAACTCTGCGGGACGAGGCTTTTCAGATGCTTCTGGCCGAGCTTGATCCCGCGATGATTGTGGTCGCGGCCTACGGCAAGATTCTGCCGAAATCGGTGTTGGATTATCCGCCCTACGGATGTATTAATGTACATGGCTCGCTGCTTCCCAAATATCGTGGTGCCGCACCGATTCAGCGCGCGCTGATTGAGGGAGAGACCGAGACCGGAGTTACCATTATGTACATGGCCGAGGGCTTGGATACCGGCGATATGCTGTATAAGACGGTGGTGCCGATCACCGCTGACGATACCTTTGAAACACTGTTTGACAAGATGGCGGCAGCGGGCGCCGAGGCACTGATGACCGCCATTCCGAAAATTGTTGACGGTACAATCCGTCCCGAAGCACAGGACGACAGCCTTTCCACCTATGCCGCCAAGATCGAAAAGGGAGATTGCCGCCTTGATTTTTCGGCATCGGCCGCGGCGGTACATAACCGCATTCGCGGGCTTTCGCCTTTTCCCCTGGCCTCGACGGTGCGGGGAAATACCGTACTGAAGCTTGTGAAATCGCGACTGACCGATCGCGCGTCGGCAAAACCGTGCGGCAGTCTGCTTGCCGAGGGCGGCTCGCTGTTTGTGGTTTGCGGCGACCGGCTTTGTGTTGAGATTTTGGAGCTGCTTCCTGCCGGCAAAAAGCGCATGAGCGCAGCGGATTATTTACGAGGCAATCGTCTGAACGGCGATGAGATTCTCGGGTAAATGAGAGAAACGAAAACGGGAGAATAATCGATGTTTGATTTTTCGTATGTGATTCTTGTGTTGCCGATGCTGCTTCTTTCGATGATCGCACAGGCCAATGTGAGCAGTACCTTTCAGAAATACAGTCGGATTTTGGCGGCAAACCGCATGACGGCCGCCGAAGCGGCAAGACGGATTTTGGACAGCCGCGGTTTGCATCATATTCAGATCATCCGTGTGGCGGGCAATCTGACCGATCATTTTGATCCGAAGAACAACGTGCTGGCACTGTCTGAGACCGTACACGATTCCCCCTCGGTGGCGGCAATCGGCGTGGCGGCGCACGAGGCCGGTCATGCCATTCAGCATGCGGAAGGCTATGTGCCTGTCCGCATTCGTTCGGCTATTGTGCCGATCACGCAGTTCGGTTCGAAGCTTTCGATGCCGATTGTTATCCTCGGGCTGATTCTTGGGGTATATCCGTTGGCATACGCCGGGATTCTGCTGTTCGGCACCGTAGCGGTGTTCCAGCTGGTAACCCTGCCGACCGAGTTTGATGCCAGCCGTCGGGCGATGGCGGTTCTTTCGGAGGGCTACCTGACCGACGAGGAACGGGTTGGTACAAAAAAAGTGCTGACGGCCGCCGCGATGACCTATGTGGCCGCGCTGTTTGTTTCGTTAGCCTCCCTGTTACGGTTACTTCTGATTGTTAACCGTCGCCGCTGATCCGATGGCTACCGTGCGCGAAGCGGCCCTGCAGTCGCTGATTCGTTGTGAAAAAAGCGGAAAATATTCCAACCTTGAGGTGGATGCCGCGATCAAGAAGTATGGCTTTTCGGGCAGTGACCGCGCCTTATTTACGGCGTTGGTTTACGGAACGATCGAGAAGCGCATAACAATTGATTATATGCTGGCGGCCTTTGTCGATCGGCCGCTCGAAAAGTTAGAGCCAACGGTGCTGACGATCTTGCGACTCGGTGTGTACCAGATTCTGTTTCTTGACCGTATCCCCGACCGTGCCGCCTGTCATGAGAGCGTAGAGCTTGCCAAATTTCACACGCACCGCGGAACCTCGGGCTTTGTGAACGGCGTTCTTCGGAATCTGATCCGTCAAAAGGACAAGCTTCCTTGGCCGTCGAAGGATAGTGAGCACTATCTTTCGGTCACCTATGCCTGCCCCCCTTGGCTTTGTGAGCATTTCGCCTTACAGTATGGGGCAGAAAAAGCAGAGGCAATTCTTGCCGCCTTGAATGTCAATCCGCGGATTACCCTTCGTGTCAATACCTTGAAAACCACGCGTGAGGCGCTGAGAGAAACCTTGCTTTCCTTAGGCGTGATGTGCGAGGAGACCAAGCTGTCGCCGTATGGCCTTATTTTGGACGAATATACCCCGATCACGACGCTGTCGCCGCTGACCGAAGGGCTTTGCTTTGTACAGGACGAGGCCTCCCAGCTTTGCGCGATGGCGCTGGGTGCCAAGACAGGAGATCGTGTGATTGATACCTGCTCCTGTCCGGGTGGGAAAAGCTTCGGCATCGCGATGGCTATGGCCAATGAAGGGCGGCTTCTCAGCCTGGATCTGCACGAAAGCAAGCTTTCGCTGGTTGAGAACGGTGCTGCCCGGCTCGGTATCGGAATTTTGAGCACGGCGGTGCAGAACGGAACACAGCCGCGGGAGGATCTGAAGGAAACCGCCGACCATGTGCTCTGCGATGTGCCATGCTCGGGACTCGGTGTGATTGCCAAAAAACCGGATCTGCGGCATAAAGCCCCCGATGACCTCGCCCGTTTGCCTGATATTCAATATCGCATTCTGGTCAACGGTGCTTCATATGTGCGAAAGGGAGGCACGCTACTGTATTCGACCTGTACGCTCAATCGGGAGGAGAATGAGGCGGTTGTCGACCGTTTTTTGCAGGAGCATCCGACCTTTACACCGTGTAGCGACGATATGCCGTTTGGTCGCGAGCGCATGACCTTTTTCCCCGATGAATACGGCACGGACGGCTTTTTTATCGCAAAATTCCGCAAGGAATAAGGGCGGTGTATCCGAGTTACCCATGGTTTCGGTATCAAAAAGTGTACCGACTTTTCCGCGCACAGCTTCTCTTATCATGACAAAAACCCGACCGGCTTGTTACCCGGTCGGGTTTTCTTTGTTGTAGAAGCGCGGTGTTATCCGTAAAACAATCGAGACATGCGCCGCTGGCGATAGGCATGAAAGGCGTTGGTGACCTCACAGAGAATTTCGCACAGATCAAAAACATCGGGCGATTGCTCGGGAAAAAGGCGGGCCACGGTTCCCGTGCCGAGCAGTGTGTCGACGGCACGGATCAGAAAGGCGGCGGTGCTGTGGGGATCGTTTCGGTTTTCGGCGCGCGCCAGAATGGCACGGCGCTCGGCTTCTTCGGCAAGATCGCGCAAATGCATCGCAAAATCGGCATCGGCGCGAAAGGATAGCGTATGGTCAAATACGGTAAGCGAGACCAAATTGGAGGCTGTCATACGGGGCTTTCCTCCCCGTCGAGGGCAGAATCCGTTTCGGTTTGATCGGTTTCCTCTTCCTCGGCCTCATAAGGTAGATAGGAGGCCAGGATTTCCAAGTGCCACAGACGGCGCGTGCCGGCGATGCGAGGGATAACCGTCGTGACGGTTAGTGCCTCGGACGGGGGCTCGGTGGCGTTGATGCGCGAGGGAACCAGCCGATCCCCCGGGCGGACGGTAAAACTGTCGGGAGACGGTTTGGCTTGAAACTCGATCGGTGTACGATAGCGGAGCGCCCGTCTGCCACAAAGCGGCAGATAAATCGTGGCACGACGGTCGGTCTCCTGCAAGGATTCCGAAATTTGGCACTTGACCTTACCGATGCGGCGCACCTCCCAGACAGCAGGATCTTCGGTGGCAAGAAACAGAGTTACCGTATCGTGAAAGGGCGCATTACTCATAGGTCGCCCTCCTCATAAACACAGCGCGTGATCAAGCCGGCTTTTTTTAACAGCATCAGTGTCAGTCCCGAAACCGGAACACCGCCGATCGAGTAACACCGTTTCTCGTTGGAAACGTATGGCGTGCCGATGCTGTAATCGCCGAGCCGTTCATCGATTCCCGAGGTAACAGCCGCCAGGCCGCCGATGGCATCGGATCCGCCCTGCGTAAAGAGTACCTCGGCTTGGTAGGCAACCGCGCGTCTTACCGTTTCGGTAACCGAAATAATCGGGGAGGTTACCAGCAGATCCACCACGGTTGTGGCGGCTTCGGCTAAATAGTCAAAGTCCTCCTCGGGAATCTGGCGGCCGCCGAAGGTCGTCATATAGTAATCATAGGTGATATAAGACATCTCACCACCTCCTTGTGTTCAGCTTGGCAAAGGATGAAGGCTCCTCCGCTTCCGAAACCACCGAAAAAATCGGGCCGCACGCTTCTGTCGGTAAAAAAGCCTCGGGATCGTCTGTCATGAGCAGGGTTAAGGCTTCCTTCGGATCCTCGCCCAGCGCAAGCGCCTCCTGCAGGCGTCGGCGGGCGCTTTCCTCGGCTAAACGTGAGGACGGTCTGGCCTCGCGAAGCAGCGCACCGATCATCTGATCGCAAACGAGACGGTGACGGCTTTCTGCCTCTTCGGCGCGGCGCAGATCCTCTGCCCGCTCCTTTTGTGCTTCGGAAAGAATCTGTTCCAGCGTCGATTCCTCTAACCCGAGTGTTAACAAATATTCACGTGTCATGATACTACCTCCTTGCGGTCAGGATACCAGCGCCGGCGGAATTCCTCGACGCTTAGGATGCCGAGCGAAACCTCCGTGCGTTCGGCCTCGCGCTCGCTGATCGAATCGTTCAGAACGCTGTCACCAAAGCGAATCGAAAGCGAAATATTGCCGTTGGCCAGACGGTAGAGCGCGGCCAGCTCGGATAAGCTTTGAATCAGGTTTTCAAGGGCGCGCTTGAGCGAGACCTGTATGGCCGAAACCGTGGCGAAGGTGCGCTGACGCATCGCACGTACCTCGGTTGCGGTGCGTGCGATTTCCGAAGGATCCGAAAAGGTACCGCGCGCGATTCCGCAAGCATCTTCAATGAACATCACCATGCGGTTCAAACCGTTGATGATCGATTTGTCGCGCAGGGTGGGGGCAAAGGTTTTCATAAGCTCGTGAGAGGAGGAGCAGGCGTCCAATACATTGGTGCGATAGAGGCGCTCCTTGCCGAGCGGAAGACGGGGCTTTCCCTCACGGTCGAGACGGAAGGCGTCCTCGCTGGCATCGACCGCCAGCTCGCCGCCTTCAAATTCCCAAAGCAGACGGCCAAATTGCAGATCGGCCTGACGAATCAATTCCTCGGCACGGTGAAAGACCGGTACGCCGAGCGGTGAGGCGGGGAAGGCGGCATTTCCGAGGGGAATGCCGAAATACGAAAACAGCGGCCGTGTTAAGCCGCGGATTTCGGTTTGCGGCGCAAGCGTTGCCCAGGACGCAACCGAACCGAGCGCACAAGGCCGTGCTTCGGTTACCGTGCTGTCGGTGACAAAGGCGCGGTTGGTAATTTGACATCCCGTTTCGGTCAGACGGTGTTCCTCAATTTTCAGATACAGCTTACCGTTTTGCTTTTTGCGGGACAAAAAAGCGCAGTCTCGGATGTTGCCGGCGGCATCAAGGGAAAGCGGCAGGAAATCGAAGGGAAGAACCGTTTCCACGCTTAACGTGTGACCGTCGTAGCAGGGCTTAAACATAATGCCGCCGACGGCACAGGCATATTCAACCGCGATCGGAAGTCGGGTAAGAAAGCCCTGCAGGGCACGACGCAGGACAGTTGCCATCGGCGAATGGCCGAGCTCCATTGAGAATTCGTTGAGCGTGAGACGTGCCATTTCGGCGGCGATATCGGCGGCCAGCGAAAGCCCCTTGTTTTGAGGGGTCAGCCAGGGTGCCCGATCGCGGTAGATGTCAAAGCTTCGGACAATGGCGTTTCGTTCCTCGGCCGAAATCAGCTCGTTTGGCAGAAGCGTTGTAAGGGGAGTGCCGCTCTTGGCAGGACGCTCAAAGAGACGGCTGACATGGTCTTTGAATTTCAAAGCAATACCTCCGATATGAAAATGAAATCAAAAGAAAGAGGGCCCTCCGAGGAGAGCTTGCTCTCCTCGGAGACTCCGGCGTTTATGCGCCGAGGACAAAGGCAACGCCGTCGGTACGGCGGTTCAAAAGGAAAACATCCTCAAAGCTTTCCTCGTAATAGACATATTTGCCGCCGGTCGAGGCCGAAGGCTCGTCTAAACAGGCAAATTCGTAGGAAACCGGCGTGATGACCGCTTCGGGATGAATCAGAAGCATGCCGATCTGCTCGGCATCCTCCGAAGCAAGCCAACCGCTTGTAAAGTCATAGGCGGTTTTCATCAGCGAAGCCGGTACCTCGACAACGGCAACGCCGTCGAGCATGGTGACCGTACGGTTGATTTCACCGCCGGCCGTTTTGACATCGAGACTGCGGCCAAGGGCAGAAGCACCCTTGAGCAGCTTCATGACGGCAGGGGTGACATAAAGAATACGTCCGTTGGCGGGAACGCGGGCCTCGCTCATGTCGGCCATCAGGTCGTCAAAGGTAGCGAGAATGTTTTCGGCGGTCAGCGTGACACGAAGGGCGTTTTTGCCGGCTGCCGTCCAGTCGGCGTAAAGCTTGCTGACGGTGTAGGCATCCATCTCGGGGAATTTGTGCTCACGGTTGAATACCGAGGTGATGTTGGCAATGGTGGCGGCGTAGTCGGTCTGGTCGATATCCTGCGGATGAATCAGGGTGCTCCATTTGCGCTGATTGCCGAGAGTCTTGCTTTCCCAAGCGTTTTCGTAATTGCGGGAGGTGTCACCGACCGTATCGCGATCGGCATCCACACGGCCGGAGGTGGTAATGATCGGAATTTCGATCGTTTTGCCGCCGCGGAAGCGGAAGCGGCCGTTATTGGGGGTAGCATAGAGAGCGCCGAAATGCAGGGTGTAGGGGAAGGCCTGTGCCAGTGCATCGGCATAGGTTTTGGCGTAGTTGAGTTCGTTCATAATCGTCTCCTTTTGATGTAATCGTGGCGTTTCGGCCATATCCGCACAGCCGAAGCGGATCATTTAGACTCCAATCAGCTTTCGCGCGTCTCGTTCGATCGCGTATTCCAAGGCATCGAGCGAATCAATGTCGCTGGTTCCGTTATCGAGACGGCAATCAAAAAAGCTGTCGGGCTGCCAGAGGGCGGTGCGGAGCGCCTCCGACAAGGTTTGGCAATCGGGTGTCAGGAAGAATCGCTGTTGTGCCATCAAGCGGTTGACGAGGCGAATGCGATCGTTTACGGCCGATTTGAGCGCCGTCCGGATCGGGGGGAGAAGCCCGCAAAGATGCGCTGTTTTCTTCAGCGTGCGGATCAGAACCGGCTCGGCATTGTCGCAGTAAACCGCGAGGATGGGGCCGTAACGAGCCTCCACCGCGCGAATGAAATCGCAAAACCGCTCGCCCAAGCTGTCCGAATCCAAAAGATCCGCGTGCCGCTCGGAGGCTAAGACAAGGACCGCCTCATGATGGCCGACAATGCCGCAAGCCACAAAGGCGGTGGCACTGCGGTTCCCTCCGAAGTCCACCCCAACCGTAATCTTGCTCAGCCGCTTCGCAAGCGGCTGGCTTGACTCACAGAGAAAGGCCTCGGGATGATCGGCATACCGACGATAGACAATTCCCTCAGCGGCACACCACCGTCCGAGAATGTAGCGGTCGTAATAGACCGTACCGGCATATTCCTTTTTCAAGGCAGAGACAAAGGCGGGCGAAAGAAAGGGATTGTCGTCGATGGTGTAGCTCTGGTAGAACAGATCGGTACCGCAGTCCAAAAAACGCTTGAGCCAATGCTCGGGTCCTGCCGGATTGCAGGTGCCGTCAAAGCAGGAATGCGGCTTGTCAAGACGGCTTTTCAGCATTTCAAATACCGTTTCACTCCAGGTCGTGATCTCGTCTCCGTAAGCGTATTCGATTCCGCTGCCCTGCAGCTTAGCCGCTTGATCGGCTCGGCCGGCGCCGATCAAATAGCACTTGTGTCCGAACAGCTCGACCGTATCTGAGCCTGAGGGATGCCCGACGAAGTAGCTTCCCCAGATTTCGCGCATCGGATCGAGAAGGTTCCGGCTCAGTGTCGAAACGGTATTGCCGAGGAGGACAATCAGCCCCTCGCCTCGACAGGCGCGGATGCGCTTGGGAATCATAAAATAGTCACAGTAGGTTTTACCGGAACGGGTTGCACCCGCCTTGATATTCCAGCGCCGATCCGCATGCTTCAGATAGTCCTGTTGTTTTTCGCTGAACATGATTGTCTCCTTTCGTTTTTCTTCCTGCCATTAGGATACCATATGGGAAGACGGTGTGGATTCCCCTGTTTTTCCCACGAAAGTTTCATGGATACTTGACAGTGCTGCTCTGCTGTGGTATACTGAAGCCAGCGCTTTTGTCGTAAACTGTTAAAGGAGATTGAACGATGACATCCCGTTTTGAATCTGTTTGGAAAACGCTGCTTCTTGTTATTCTTGCTGCTTCGCTGATTATATGACGATAAAGGTCTTCCGCATTCGGTGCATCATTCGGGCGTGGCTGCCCATCCCGGTGACAAGGGTATGGCGTATATTGCTAACGCCGTGATTGAGGCATTAAAAAAGTAATTGACGAAAAATGCCGTTGTCCTCTTGACAAACGGCTGTCCCTGTGATAGAATTGTCCCAAACATCTAAAGGCGCATCTGGAAAAGAGTACCGTTGTCCGTGCTAAAGCCTGAAACGCAGCAGGCTGAGCGGCTTCGGAAAAGGGTCGGATGCCGAAAGAGACGGGGTGCGGCTGTCTCTTGGTTCTTCAAATAAGATTTGCTGAACTGTCGCCGGAAACGGCGGAGCGTTATATGTTTGCGTCATCCCAATAGAGACAGAGCTTGCCGTGGGGCGAAATCTGTCGATTGATGAAATCAAGCAAAGCGCTCGCATGATATGTGGGCGCTTTTCCTGTGATAGGCCCGCAAGCTAAGAATTCTGGAGGAATAGTAGTTATGAAATCAACGATTTTTACCGGTGTTGCCACCGCCTTGATCACGCCGTTTGATTCCAAGGGAAGGATTGATTACGGAAAATTTGCCGAATTGATCGAATTTCAGATTGCAGAGGGCATCAATGCCCTGGTGGTATGCGGCACGACAGGAGAAGCCTCAACCATGACCGACGAGGAGCACGAAACTTGTATCACCTTTGCTGTCAAGCAGGTAAACGGCCGTGTTCCCGTGATTGCGGGCGCCGGCAGTAACGATACGGCTTATGCGGTGAATTTGGCACGTCATGCCTGTGCGGTCGGTTCGGATGCCGTTCTGATGGTGACGCCGTATTATAACAAAGCGACACAAAAGGGGCTTGTGCGGATGTATACCGAGATTGCCGATGCCATCGATAAGCCGATGATCCTCTACAATGTTCCCTCGCGTACCGGTGTCAATATTGAGCCTCAAACCTACCGTGCGCTGGCGGAGCATCCCAATATTGTCGCCTTTAAGGAGGCCAATGGCAATCTCAGTAAAATCGTAGATACCATGGCTCTTCTTGACGGTAAGCTCGATCTGTACAGCGGCAACGATGACCAGATTGTTCCCCTGCTCGCGTTGGGCGGCAAGGGTGTGATCTCGGTTCTTTCGAATGTTTTGCCGAGACAGACGGTGGCGATCTGCGATCGCTTTTTTCGCGGCGATGTGGCCGGTGCCACCGCGCTGCAGCTTTCGTTGATGCCGCTGATTCATGCGCTCTTCTCGGAGGTGAATCCTGTGCCGGTCAAGGCGGCGATGGCCAGAATGGGCTATACCGAAAATGTGCTTCGCTCGCCGCTGTATCCGATGGAGGAGGAAAACGAGCGGAAGCTGATCGAGGCGATGCGGCTTGCCGGTGTTTCGTTCTGACGGCAAGGCCAAGCGACACGTGAAAAGGAGCAGGGTATGAAGGTGATTCTTGTCGGTGCGCTCGGACGGATGGGCGCACAGGTTGCGGCGGCGCTGGCGCGCCATCACCACGAGGTGGCGGTCTCGGTGGATATCGGTTATGAGACAAGCGGTAACGGTTGCTACCGTTCTGTGACCGAGGTGACCGAGAGGGCCGATGTGATTGTCGATTTTTCCTACCACGGCATTACCCCGGCCGTTGTCGGATATGCGGCAGAAAAAGGAATTCCCGCCGTGATTGCCACGACGGGACACAATGAGGAAGAACGGTGTGCCATACAGCGCGCGGCAGAGAAAGCCGCTATCTTTTACTCGGGGAATATGTCGGTTGGTATCGCAACGCTGTGCGAGGCGGTGCGTCGGGTCGTGGCGGCCTTTCCTGAGGCCGATGTCGAAATTGTGGAAACGCATCATAACCGCAAGCTGGATGCTCCCAGCGGCACGGCGCTGATGCTGTTTGACGCCGTGCGGGAGGAGCGCCCCGAAGCCACGCCGCTTTGCGGACGGAGCGGACAGGCTAAGCGTACGGCCAATGAGGTGGGTGTTTCCTCTCTTCGCATGGGAAATATTGTCGGTGTGCATGAGGTGATGATTGCTACCGATCATGAGCGGATTACGCTGAAGCATGAGGCCTTTGACCGCTCCCTGTTTGCCGATGGTGCGGTTCGCGCGGCAGAATTTCTGGCGTCGCGTCAGCCGGGACTGTATACCATGAAGGAACTCTTGAAAGGATAAGATATGCTATACGATCATCTGTCTGTCAATGAGCGTGGCCATCTGACGATTGCCGGCCGCGATACCGTCGCGCTTGCCGAGGCTTACGGCACGCCCTTGATGGTTATGGACGAAGCACGGATCCGCGCAAGATTCCGCCTGTATCGCGAAGCCATGACGCGCTGGTTTGGGGGAGCCTCCCGCCCCTTGTTTGCCTCTAAGGCCTTGTCCTGCCGCTATCTCTACCGTCTTGCGCGGGAGGAGGGCGTCGGGATCGATTTGGTTTCCTCGGGTGAGCTGTATACGGCGCTGGCTTCGGGATTTGATGTCGGTCAAGCCTTTTTTCACGGCAACAATAAGACCGATGCCGATATTACGTATGCGATGGATCATGGCGTCGGCTGGTTTGTGGTCGACAATCTGACCGAGCTGGATCGTATTGAAGAGGAGGCGGCCAAACGAAATCGCGTGCAGCCGATTTTGCTTCGTCTGACGCCGGGGATTGATCCGCATACCCACGCGGCCATTACAACCGGACAGGTTGACAGCAAATTCGGTATTGCCATCGAAACCGGGCAAGCTGACGAGGCGGTTGCCTATACATTGGCGCAGAAGCACATCCGTCTGGATGGTTTTCATTGTCATATCGGTTCGCAAATATTTGAAATCACACCCTTCTGTGATGCCGCGAAGCTGATGATTGCCTATGTTGCGCAGGTCAAGGCGCGTTTTGGCTATGAAGCCTCGCTGTTGAATCTCGGTGGAGGCTTTGGTGTTCGGTATATCGAAAGCCAGCCGCAGCCCGATTATGCCGATAGCATTCGGCGTATTGCGTCATTGATTGATGCTGAGGTCGCACGCTCCGGTATCCGCAAGCCCACGATTCTCATGGAGCCGGGACGAAGCATCGTGGCAGATGCCTGTGTGACGCTCTATACGGTTGGCGGAACAAAGGATATTCCCGGCTTCAAGCATTATGTCTCGGTCGATGGCGGTATGCCGGACAATCCCCGTTATGCGCTGTATCAATCGGATTATACCGTTTGTCTGGCCTCGCGTATGAAGGATCAGCCCGACTATACCTGTACGGTTGCGGGGCGTTGCTGTGAAAGCGGCGATCTGCTTCAGGAAAACGTGTGTTTGCCAAAGCCCAAGCGCGGCGATATTTTGGCTGTACTGACTACGGGTGCTTATAACTATTCCATGGCGAGCAATTATAACCGTATTCCTCGTCCGGCAGTGGTGGCTATCCGTGACGGCGAGGTGATACCGGTTATCCGCCGTGAGAGCTTCGAGGATTTGATTCGATACGATCTGTAAGAAAATAAACGCATAAAGAAAAAGGAGCACAACCGTGGTTGTGCTCCTTTTCATAAATTGCAGGTGCCGTTTTTGTCTTGCGCTTTGGCGAGGCTAATGGAGAAAGCTCGCCGTATCTGTGTCAGAAATTGTTGATCTCCGGGCCGAATTCGCCGCCAAATTCGGTGACAATGGAACCGGCCAACGCGATGATGAAGCCGATAAACAGGAAGGAGAGCACCAGCATAATGCCGCTCCAGATCAGATTGGCCTGATAGCGCGTCTTCATGGATTTGGCTGTTTTGGAGCTGAAGGCAAGAATACAGTAGACAACAAGCGTGACAAGAGAACCGATGCCGGGAATGAAGTTCAGAAGGAAAAGGCAGTCGGACTTGAGCCAGTCACCGAGCTTGATGTTGGCAGACTGACCGTTGAGACGGGACATCTTGGCTTCGCTGAACCAGCCGCTTTCATCCACATAGGGCTGCTGATAATAAGGCGGCTGACCATAGGGGCCTTGGTAAGGATTCTGATAGGGCGGTTGCTGTCCGGCATAGGGATTTTGCCCGGCATAGGGATCCTGATATTCGCCCTGCTGTGCATAGGTGGTTTCGGTAGGATTGGGGTTGGTGCTTGAATCGGGATTCGGGGTTTGATTCTGATGATTGGGATCAAAATTCGGATTCATACGTCATCCTCCTATTCGAATTAAACATTAAAGCGGAAAAGCACAACGTCGCCGTCTTTGACTACATAGTCCTTACCCTCGGAGCGAACAAGCCCCTTTTCCTTGGCCGATGCCATGGTGCCGCAGGCAACGAGGTCGTCGAAGGCAATGATTTCGGCGCGGATAAAGCCGCGTTCGAAGTCCGAGTGAATTTTGCCGGCGGCCTGCGGTGCTTTGGTGCCCTGCGTAATCGTCCAGGCGCGAACCTCCTTGGGGCCGGCGGTGAGGTAACTGATTAAGCCGAGCAAGGAATAGCCGGCCTTAACCAGACGGTCGAGACCGCTTTCGGTCAGCCCCATTTCCTCCAGGAACAGGGCGCGGTCATCGCCTTCAAGCTCGGCAATTTCCGCTTCAATGCCGGCGCAGACCGGCAGGATGCCCGAGCCCTCGGCTTCGGCATAGGCCTTGAGTGCCTGATAGCCGGGATTGTTCTCGTAACCGCCCGATACCTCGTCCTCGCCGATATTAGCGACATAGATGACAGGCTTGCGGGAGAGCAGGGGGCTTTGGTCAAGCAAGAGGGCTTCTTCCTCGGTCAAGGGAACCGAACGGGCACTCTTTCCTTCGTCCAGTGCCTCGCGGACACGCTTGAGAAGCTCCAGCTCGGCGGCCAGCGTGCGGTCGCCCTTCATAGCCTTGGCGACGCGGTCGATCCGACGGTCAAGAATTTCCATGTCCGACAGAATCAGCTCCATATTGATGATATCCACATCGCGGAGCGGATCGACCGAGCCGCTGACGTGGATGATATTGCTGTTTTCAAAGCAACGAACAACATGCGCGATGGCATCAACCTCGCGAATGTGCGAAAGAAATTTATTGCCCAATCCCTCACCGTGTGAAGCACCCTGCACAAGGCCTGCGATATCGACAAATTCGATAACGGCCGGGGAATATTTTTCGGGGTGATACATTTCGGCCAAAACGTCGAGGCGTTTGTCGGGGACCGCAACGATGCCGACATTGGGCTCAATGGTACAGAAGGGATAATTGGCGGTTTCGGCGCCGGCATTGGTGATGGCATTGAAAAGTGTGCTTTTGCCGACGTTGGGAAGACCGACGATACCTAATTTCATTTTCTTCTCTATCTCCTTAAAAGTTCGTTATGGATCGATGCTTTTTGGCTCTGACGATTGGGTGTAACATCCGATACGTGGGAATCGGATCGCGTGTCACAACGGACCGAAGTGCGGATCTTCGACCGGTAGGTTTTCCGGATGATCGAGCCTGCCACGATCGTTGTTTTTCGTGCTTTTGTTTCGGGGAGGAGCTCCTTTTTCGTTGAAAAATGTTCTCTGCTGAGAAAAGGAGTCGATCCTGCCATTATCTTGTATTATACCACATTACCTCCTTTTTTTCAATAGGAATCCGTGAATATCTATCCTTGTTTTTGAGGAAGAATGGGCTTGCGGCATAACAGATGCCTGGCTTGCGTGTATCGCAGGCCTATGTTCGGTATTCCTGCAAGAACAAGCGGCGATTTTTCATTTGTTCAATCATTCTTCAATCTTTTGTGGTATAATGGTAATCTGCGGAGGTGTCGCTATGAGAATTCTGCTCGTGGAAGATGAAAAAAGAATGGCGCAGGCGTTATGCGAAATCCTGCGTCTCGAAAACTATGAAGTAGACCATTATGACAATGGGATTGACGGGTTAGCCGCTATCGAAAGCCATATATATGACATTGTGATTCTGGATGTTATGCTCCCCGGGATGAACGGTTATGAGGTGGCAAAGACGGTTCGCCGTAAGGGAATCACAACGCCCATCCTCATGCTCACCGCCAAGGCAGAGCTTGATGATAAGGTGATGGGTCTTGACAGCGGGGCAGACGATTACGTAACAAAGCCTTTTATGACAAGGGAGCTCCTTGCCCGCATTCGTGCGCTGGGCAGACGAACACTTGGTACAACCGACGGTATGCTTTCCTTTGGCGATATTATGCTCGATACCACGACCCTGATGCTGTCTTGTGTTACCAATGGCCAGAGTGTGCGGCTCAGTGAAAAGGAATACCATATTCTTGAATACTTAATTGCCAACGGCGGTCAGGTTTTAACACGCGAGCAGTTGGCGCTCAAGATTTGGGGATTTGAGAGCGAAGCGGAGTACAATAACGTGGAGGTATATATGTCCTTTACCCGAAAAAAGCTCGCTTTTGTCGAAGCCAAAACCGAAATCAAAGCGGTACGCGGCATCGGATATGAATTGAGGCATGACGATGTTTAAGAAGTCCAGACGAAAAATTGTGGCCGCCATTATGTCGGTTCTGGTGCTTCTGTGGGTTGGCACGCTCGGTGTGATTTATGCCTCCAGTTATTTTGAGATGTCAAAGCAGAATCGGGAAATGCTTCAAGCACACGCCGAGATGTATAGTCCGCCTCCTTCGTTTGACGACATGATGCCGCCGAACCGGCCGGCGCCCGGCGGCAATCAAGAGTTCAAACCGGGTGTTAATCCGGAATCGCCTAAATTTCAATTAACGATCTTTTATTCCGTGGCGGTTTCCGACGACGGCAAGATCCTGGAAATCCGGAACGAAACCCCAACCATACATACCGATGCTGACCTGGAACGGCTGGCAAAACAAATCCTAAACGACGAGAAGCGTAGCGGAACCGAAAATAATCTTGCCTTTTACCAGGTGGATAAGGGAGCATACACGCTTGTGGTTTTCATGGATAATACGGTAATCAACGAAAGCGCCATGACCTTGCTTCGCTATACACTGATCTTTGGTGGGGTTGCTCTTGTTTTGTTCTTCTTCCTGTCGGTGTATCTGGCAAGAAAAATTGTGAACCCGCTGGAAGAAAGCTATCAAAAGCAAAAGCAGTTTATCTCGGATGCCGGTCACGAGCTGAAAACGCCGGTATCGGTGGTCAACGCCAATGCGGAACTGCTTTCCCGTGAAATTGGCGATAACCGATGGCTCCAAAATATTCAGTACGAAAATGAACGCATGGGGATGCTGGTCGGACAGCTTTTGGATCTTGCCCGAACCGAGAATATCACCCCACAAACCGAGCGCATCGATTTCAGCCGTCTTGTGGCAGGTGAAGCCCTTCCGTTTGAAAGCGTTGCCTTTGAAAAAGGACTCAGCTTACAAACGGATCTTGCCAATCCTGTTGGTGTGATCGGCAACAGTACGCAGTTAAAGCAACTCGTGTCGATCCTGCTTGACAACGCCATCCGTCACAGTAAGGCACAAGGAGAGATT